>JAEWAG010000430.1 GCA_023391775.1 Pseudomonadota bacterium
GGTCCATGCGGGTGTCCAGGGCCGGCGCGGCGGCGGCCTCGACGCCACTCTGGCGGCCCAGCTGGCGGGCGATCATCGGCGCAAGGCCCAGGCCCTTGCCGGCGGTCAGCGACTGCGCCACCTGCTGGTCGTACATGTCGCGGAACATCTGGTTCTCGCCGGGGAACAGCGAGTCGCCGAAGCTGGCGTCACGCATGCTCTTGACCAGCATCTGCGCGAACTGGCCCTCCAGCTGGCGCGCGACATGGTCGATCCGCGCGGCGTCCGGCCGGGCCTGGGGCGACAGTTCCAGCGGGCGGGCATCGATGCGCATCAGATCACTTCCAGCTCCGCGCGCAGCGCACCGGCCTGCCTGAGCGCCTCGAGGATCGCGATCAGGTCGCCCGGGGCGGCGCCGACCTCGTTCACCGCGCGCACGATCTCGTCCAGGGTGGTGCCGCCGTCGAAGCGGAACATGCGGCTGCCTTCCTGCGAGGTATTGATGGTCGAGGTGGGCGCGGCCACGGTGCCGCCGCCGGCAAAGGCACCCGGCTGGCTGACCTGCACGCCCTCGTCGATGGTGACCGTCAGCGCGCCATGGGCCACCGCCGCCGGCATCACCCGCACCTGCGAGCCGATCACCACGGTACCGGTGCGTGCGTTGACGATGACCTTGGCCGGGGCGCTGCCGGGGGTCAGCTCGAGGTTCTCGACCTGGGCCAGGAAGCCGATGCGCGCGCCCGGGTCCGCCGGTGCGGCCACCGACACGGTCACGCCATCCACCGCACGGGCCACGCCGGGGCCGAAGTACGCGTTGATCGCGTCGACCATGCGCGCCACGGTGGTGAAGTCGTTGCGGTTGAGGTTGAGGGTGATGTCCCCGCCGCTGTCCAGGACGCTGGGCAGGGCCCGCTCGACCGTGGCCCCGTTGGGGATGCGGCCGGCGCTGGGGATGTTCACCGCCACCCGCGAGCCGTCACGGCCCTGCGCACCGAAGCCGCCGACCACCAGGTTGCCCTGGGCGATCGCGTAGACCTGGCCGTCGGCGCCCTTGAGCGGGGCCATCAGCAGCGCGCCGCCGCGCAGCGAGACCGCATTGCCGATCGAGGACACGGTGACGTCGATGGTCTGGCCGGGCTTGGCGAAGGGCGGCAGTTCGGCGTGGATCGCCACCGCCGCCACGTTCTTCAGCTGCGGGTTCACGTTCGGCGGGACGTTGACGCCCAGCTCGGCGAGCATGTTCTTCAGGCTCTGCACGGTGAAGGGCGCCTGGCTGGTGCGGTCGCCGCTGTTGTCCAGGCCCACCACCAGGCCGTAGCCGACCAGGGCGTTGCCACGCACGCCGCCGACCTGGGCCAGGTCCTTGATGCGTTCGGCCTGGGCCGGGAGCGACCAGGCGCCGAGCAGGACCAGCAGGGCCAGCCAGCGGGGCGCGCGGATGCGGGGGCGGAGCGTTGCCATGGTCGGCCTCAGTACGGGTAGAGCCGCGAGTTGAAGAAGCGCGACAGCCAGCCCATCGCGTTGGCCTGGGCGATCGCGCCGCGGCCGCCATAGACGATGCGGGCCTCGCCGACGCGGCTGGAGGGCACGGAGTTGTCGCGGCTGATGTCCGCCGGGCGCACGATGCCCTGGATCTGCACCAGCTCGTCGCCCTGGTTCAGGCGCAGGTTCTTCTGGCCCTGGACCACCAGGTTGCCGTTGGGCAGGCGCTGGATGACGCTGACGGTGACGCTGCCCTGCAGGCGGTTGCTCTGGCTGGACTTGCCCTGGCCGTCGAAGTCGCGCTCGCCCTCGGCCGAGGCCGACAGGACGTCGCGCCCGTTGAGCGTCACCGGTGCGCCGAACAGCTGGGGCGCGCCGATGGACAACGAGCTCTCCTTGCTCACCTGGGTGGTGGCGCTGGTCTGGGCGGTGGTCGATTCGACCAGGGTGATGGTCAGCAGGTCACCCACCTCGCGGGCGATGCGGTCACCGTACAGCGACAGGCCCTGTCCGCCGGCGTAGATGGCACCGGCCGTGGGCGCGGCCGGGGCGGGCATCACCGGCACGACCGGCGCCATCGGCGGATAGGGCCGTACGTCGCCGGCGGCCACGCAGCCACCGAGCAGCAGCGTGGCCGGCAGGGCCAGGACGATGGCGAAGCGGGAGCGGGGATCCATGGCGGTCTCCAGCGGCGCGGCGCGCCGGTCAGACGTTGTTGTTGAGGTAGCCCAGCATCGAGTCGGTGGTGGAGATGGCCTTGGCGTTCATCTCGTAGGCGCGCTGGGTCTCGATCATGCTCACCAGCTCCTCCACCACGTTGACGTTGCTGCCCTCCAGCGCGCCCTGTTCGACCAGGCCCAGGCCGTTCAGGCCAGGCGTGCCGTTCTGCGCGGGGCCGGAGGCCGTGGTTTCCACGTACAGGTTCTCGCCGCGCGCCTGCAGGCCGGCGGGATTGATGAAGTCGGTCAGGGTCAGCGCGCCGATCTCCAGCGCCTGGCCCTCGCCGGCCATCTGCACGGTGATGGTGCCGTCGGTGCCGATGGTCATGGACTGTGCGCCTTCGGGCACCTGGATGCCGGGCTGCACCGGGTAGCCGCTGCTGGTCACCAGCTCGCCCTGCGCGTTGACCTGGAAGCTGCCGTCACGGGTGTAGGCGGAGGTGCCATCGGGCATCAGCACTTCGAAGAAGCCGCGGCCGTTGATCATCACGTCCAGGGCGCGGCCGGTCTGCTGCGGGTTGCCCTGCTGGAAGTCCTTGGCGGTGGACACCACGCGCACGCCGGTGCCCAGCTGCAGGCCGGACGGCAGCTGCGTCTGCGCCGAGGTCGAGCCGCCGGGCTGGCGCACCTGCTGGTAAAGCAGGTCCTCGAAATTGGCGCGGTCGCGCTTGAAGCCGGTGGTGTTGGTGTTGGCCAGGTTGTTGGCCACTACCGACATGCGCGTCTGCTGCGCATCCAGACCGGTCTTGGCGACCCAGAGTGCCTGATTCATGACGCGGAACCTCACGTGACGGATTGACGCCGTCATCCATGCATGCGGCGTGCCAGAACGGCGTCGGAGACCCGGCGGTGGGCACGGGATGGCATGGTGCGCGGTCGTGCCGGTCCTGTGGCGGCCACGCAGGGCAGGCCGCCGCGGCGCGGGCACGCGCATGCGCCCGGATCGGGCGCCACGGGTCAGGGGCGGGGGAGGGCGCCGTCGGCGCCGGTGTCAGCGGCCCAGGCGCAGCAGGCTGTTGGCGGCCTGGGTGTTGTCGTCGCCGTGCTTGATGACCTTGACCTGCATCTCGAACTGGCGCTGCAGCTGGATCATCTGCACCAGTGCCCCGGCGGCATCGACGTTGCTCTGTTCCAGGGCGCCGGTGGTCATCACCTGGCCGGGTGCCTGCAGCAGCGGCTGCTGCGGCGTGGCATTGCGCATCAGCCCGTCCAGGCCGCGGGTGAGCTGCCCGGGGCTGGCCTCGACCACCTTCAGCCGGCCGATCATGGCCAGGGTGTCGGCGCCTTCGCCCAGCGGCACGATCGAGACCGTGCCGTCATGGCCGATCTCCAGGGCCTGGTGCGGCGGCAGCGCCATCGGGTTGCCTTCCTGGTCCAGCAGCGCGTGGCCGCCGGCGGTGACCAGCTGGCCGTTCGGCGTCAGCGACAGGTTGCCGGCGCGGGTATAGGCCTCGCTGCCGTCCGGCGCCTGCACCGCCAGCCAGCGGTCGGCGTGCAGGGACACGTCCAGGCCGTTGCCGGTGACCTGCAGCGCCCCGGCGCGCGCGTCGAAGCCCTGGTCCACGTGCAGCGCCGCCACCCGCGAGGCATGGCCGGGGCCACGCACGGGGAAGGACTCGGTATTGGCCAACGCGGCCTTGAACCCGGCCGTATCGGCGTTGGCCAGGTTGTGGCTCACCGTGCCTTGCGCCTGCAGCGTGGCGCGGGCGCCGGTCATCGCGATGTAGAGGGCTTTGTCCATGGGAGGCCGTGATCCGTGGTTCGGGATTGGCACAAGCCGGGGCGACGCGGTCCGTGAAGGCGACCGGAAGAGCTCCCGCTCTTACGAATCGCCAATCACGAATCCCGAATCCCGGCTCTTAACGGATGTTGATCACCGTCTGGGTGGCCTGGTCCTGGGTGGAGATCATCTGCGCATTGGCCTGGAAGTTGCGCTGGGCGGTGATCATGTTCACCAGCTGCTCGGTCAGGTCCACGGTCGAGGCTTCCAGCGCGCCGGACTGGATGCGGCCGAAGTCCGAGGAATCGGGCGTACCACTGCGCGGCGTGCCGGAGGCATGCGTGGCCATCCACATGTTGTTGCCCTGCGCCTGCAGGCCCTGCGGATTGACGAAATTGGTCAGCACGATCTGGCCCAGCGCCACGTCGTCGCCATTGGTGTAGCGGGCGTAGACCACGCCATCCTCGGCCACGTCGATGGTGGTCAGCTTGCCGGAGGCGAAGCCGTCCTGGTTGAGGCTGCGCAGGGCGAAGCTGTTGCCGTACTGGGTGCTGCCGCTGATGTCCAGGTTCATCTCCAGGACGCCAGCGCCGGTGCCCGGGGTGTACGGATCCATGGCGATGCGTCCGTCCGCCGGTGCGGTCAGGGCGCCGTTGGAGTCGAACTGCAGGGTCGCCGGCTCACCGACCTGGGTGCCGTCGACGAAGTTGTAGACCTGCCATTCGTTGGGAGTGCCGGTCTTGACGAAGTACGAGGTCTGCACGTGCGACACGCCCAGCGAGTCGTACACGGTCACGCCGCCGCTGCTGGCGTTGTAGCTGTTGGATTCGGACGGGTCGAACGGCTGCACGGTCGGCGCGGAGGCCGCGCCGGGCAGGGTGACGGTCAGTTCGACCAGGCCGGTCTGCGAGGGCGGGCTGTCGGTGGTGGCCAGCTGCAGGTCGGTGGTGCGGCCCACGTCGAAGCCGCCACTGGCATTGGGCGCGTACACCTGCAGGCGGGCACCGTCCGGGGTGACCACGAAGCCGCGGTTGTCCGGCTGGAAATTGCCGGCGCGGGTGTACATCGTGTCGCCGTTCTTGCGCACCGTGAAGAAGCCTTCGCCGTCGATGGCGAAGTCCAGGCTGCGTCCGGTCGGGTCGATGTTGCCTTGGGCGAACTGCTGGGCCACGTTGCTGACCTTCACGCCCGAGCCCACCGCGCTGTTGGCCAGGCCGTAGCTGGTGGAGGAGAACAGGTCGGCGAACTCCGCGCGCGAGGTCTTGAAGCCCACGGTGTTGGAGTTGGCGATGTTGTTCGAGGTGACGTTGAGGTCGGCGTTGGCCGCGTTGATGCCGGACAGCGATGCGTTGAAGCTCATGGCGGACTCCTGCGGAAGTCTTGCGTTGGTTTCGGCGGGCTCAGCTGATGCGGAGGACGTGCTGCAGCGGGACCGTGCCCAGGCCCGGAAGGTCGAGGAACAGGCCGTCGCTGCCGACGGTCACGCTCTCCACGGTGCCGCGCACGTAGGTATCCAGCGGCCGGGTGCTGCCGTCGGTACCGGTATGGCGGGCACTGATGCCGTAGCTGCCGGCGGGCAGGCGGTTGCCGGCCGCGTCGGTGCCGTCCCAGGCGAAGGGCACTTCGCCGGCGCGGCTGGCCGCCACGCTGAACTCGCGCACGGTGCGGCCG
>JAEWAG010000091.1 GCA_023391775.1 Pseudomonadota bacterium
GGAACAGGCGGCGCGCCGCCACGGTCGCCGGCTAGTCACCCTGGACGCCTCGCTGGTGCAGGGCCCGGCGGCGTTCTACCGGCGGCTGGGCTATCACGTGGCCGGCGACATCCCCGAATACGCCTACAAGCCGCTGGGCGGGCTCGGCGCGACCCGGGTGCTGTGGAAGCTGCTGGACCGGCGTGCGCCTGCGCGAGTGCAGGCCGCAGACCCGGAGGCCGATGCGCGCTACATGCGCCTGGCCCTGGACCTGGCCGCGCGCGCGGAACGGGAGTTCGACGAGATTCCGGTGGGTGCGGTGCTGGTTTCGTCCGATGGCCAGGTCATCGGCGAGGGCTGGAACCGCAACATCATCGACCATGATCCCAGCGCCCACGCCGAGATCATGGCAATGCGCCAGGGAGGGCAGGCGCTGGGCAACCACCGCCTGGTCGGCACCACCCTCTACGTGACCCTGGAGCCGTGCACGATGTGCGCGATGGCAATCATCCACGCGCGGGTCGCGCGGGTGGTCTATGGCGCCACCGATCCGAAGACCGGCGCCTGCGGCAGCGTGTTCGACGTGCCCGGCGACCCGCGCCACAACCACCGCGTGCAGGTGCAGGGCGGAGTGCTGGGCGAGGAGGCCGGGCGTCGGCTCACGGATTATTTCCGGGCCAAGCGCGGCAAACCGCCGGCCTGACCGACAGTCCCGCCATGGTCAGTCGGCCTGCGGCAGCGGACGCACCGGGCGGTGGTCCATCTCCTCGTTGATCGCGGTGACCGCCAGGGTCGATTCGCGCGCCAGCAGGAAGCTGGCGGCGAACATCGAGACCACCCCCGCCGAGGCCAGCCACACCGGCAGCGAACCCAGGCGGTGATCGGCGAAGTTGTCCACCGCCACCGCCAGGCTGGTGCCGACGAAGCAGCTGATGGCCACGTAGAGCAGCTGGCCTGCACGCAGCATCAGGAGGCTGCGCAGCCGCTGCAGGGCGATGCGCTTCTCGTACAGGGCCCGCTCGCGCTCGTCGTTGACCCCGGACAGTTCCCGCAGCAGGGTGCGGGCGCGGTCGATGATGCGGGCCAGGCGGGCGTTGGCCGACAGCAGCAGCGATGCGGTGGCGGTCAGGAAGAAGGCCGGCGCCAGCATCGCGGCAAGGACGGCGTGGATACTCGACTCTTGCATGGGCCAGGGCTGCAGGGGGACTGCGTTATCATGCCAGCCCCCGCCGTGCTGGCAAGCGCGGCCCCGTACCGCAGGAGCTTTGCCACGCATGCCCATGGCCGCAGGAATGGACCGCCTGATCTGGATCGACCTGGAGATGACCGGCCTGGACACCGATCGGGACTCGATCCTGGAGATCGCAACGGTGGTCACCGACGCCCAGCTCAACGTGCTGGCGGAGGGACCGGAACTGGCCATCGCCCATCCGCTGCAGACCCTGGAGGCGATGGACGAGTGGAACCGCAACCAGCATGGCCGTTCCGGCCTGTGGCAGCGCGTGCTGGACAGTGACGTGACCCTCGCCCAGGCCGAGGCGCGCACCGTGGCCTTCCTGCAGGAATGGGTGCCGGCCAGGGCCTCGCCGATGTGCGGCAACTCGATCTGCCAGGACCGCCGCTTCCTGCACCGGCTCATGCCGCGGCTGGAGCAGTACTTCCACTACCGCAACCTGGACGTGAGCACGCTCAAGGAACTGGCCCGCCGCTGGTGCCCGGACGTGCTGTCCGGCGTGGGCAAGCAGGCCGCGCACACCGCGCTGAGCGACGTGCACGACTCCATCGAGGAGCTGCGCCACTACCGCAAGTTCCTGGGGCCGTTCGGCGGCCACTGAGCCGGACACTCCGGCACCCACGCAGTGGAAGAAGGAAGGCCCCGCGATGCGGGGCCTTCTTCATTCACCGGTTCTTGTGCCTGCTCAGGCGGCGCGGCTCCTGGCCAGGCGCAACCAGGTATCGACCACCGTGTCCGGGTTGAGCGACACGGACTCGATGCCTTCCTCCATCAGCCACTGCGCCAGGTCAGGATGGTCCGACGGACCCTGGCCGCAGATGCCGACGTACTTGCCCTTGGCGCGCGCGGCCTTGATCGCCATCGACAGCAGCTTCTTGACCGCCGCGTCGCGTTCGTCGAACAGCCCGGCGACGATGGACGAGTCGCGGTCCAGGCCCAGGGTGAGCTGGGTCAGATCGTTGGAGCCGATGGAGAAGCCGTCGAAGATCTCCAGGAACTCGTCCGCCAGCAGCGCATTGGACGGTACCTCGCACATCATGATGATCTTCAGCCCGCGCTCGCCCTGGCGCAGGCCGTTGGCCGCCAGCACCTCGATCACCTTGCGGCCCTCGTCCAGGGTGCGCACGAACGGGATCATCACCCAGAGGTTGTCCAGGCCCATCTCGTCGCGCACGCGCAGCACCGCCCTGCATTCAAGCGCGAAGGCATCGGCGAAGGACGGATCGACGTAGCGGCTGGCGCCGCGGAAGCCGATCATCGGGTTCTCTTCCTCCGGCTCGTAGCGCTGGCCGCCGAGCAGGTGGGCGTACTCGTTGGACTTGAAGTCCGACAGGCGCACGATCACCGGGTTGGGCGCGACCGACGCGGTCAGCGTGGCGATGCCTTCGGCCAGGCGGTCCACGTAGAAGCCGACCGGATCGCTGTAGCCTGCGATGCGCGCGTCGATCTTCTTCTTCGTACCCGCGTCCTGGCGGTCGTACTCCAGCAGCGCCTTGGGGTGCACGCCGATGTGGCTGGCGATGATCATCTCCAGGCGCGCCAGGCCGATGCCGGCATTGGGCAGCTGGCCGAAGTCGAACGCCCGCTCCGGGTTGGCCACGTTCATCATGATCTTCAGCGGCGCCGGCGGCATGTTGCCCAGGTCGGTCGTCGTGCGCTCGAAGGGCAGGGCGCCGGCATAGATGAAGCCGGTGTCGCCTTCGGCGCAGCTGACGGTCACTTCCTGGCCGTCCTTGATCAGGTCCAGCGCATTGCCGGTGCCGACCACCGCGGGCACGCCCAGCTCGCGGGCGATGATCGCCGCGTGGCAGGTGCGCCCGCCGCGGTTGGTGACGATGGCGCTGGCGCGCTTCATCACCGGCTCCCAGTCCGGGTCGGTCATGTCCGCGACCAGCACGTCACCGGGCTGCACCCGCTCCATGTCCTCGAGCGAGCGCACCACGCGCGCCACGCCGGCGCCGATCTTCTGGCCGATGGCGCGACCCTCGGCGATCACCTCGCCGCGCTTGCCCAGGGTGAAGCGCTCGATCTGGGTGGCGTGGCCACGCGACTTCACCGTCTCCGGTCGTGCCTGCACGATGAACAGCTTGCCGCTGATACCGTCCTTGGCCCATTCCACGTCCATCGGCCGGCCATAGTGCTGCTCGATGGTCAGCGCCTGGCGCGCCAGTTCCTGCACGTCCTCGTCGGTCAGCGAGAAGCGGTTGCGCAGCTCGGCCGGCGTGTCCTCGGTGCGCACACGCTCGCCGGGCTGGTCCGAATACACCATGCGGATCGCCTTGCTGCCGAGCGAGCGGCGCAGGATCGCCGGCTTGCCCTGCTTGAGCGTGGGCTTGTAGACGTAGAACTCGTCCGGGTTCACCGCGCCCTGCACGACCATCTCGCCCAGGCCGTAGCTTGCGGTGACGAAGACCACGTCACGGAAGCCGGACTCGGTGTCCAGGGTGAACAGCACGCCGGATGCGCCCACGTCCGAGCGCACCATCAGCAGCACGCCGGCGGACAGGAACACGTCCTCGTGCTTGAAGCCGTGGTGCACGCGGTAGGCGATGGCGCGGTCGTTGTACAGCGAGGCGAAGACCTCCTTGACCTTGTGCACGACGTCGTCGGCACCGGTGACGTTGAGGAAGGTTTCCTGCTGTCCGGCGAAGGACGCATCGGGCAGGTCCTCGGCGGTAGCCGAGGAGCGCACCGCGACGGCGATATCGCCACCACCGTTCTCGCCACACAGCTTCGCGTAGGCCTCACGGATGCCGGCGTCCAGCGCAGGCTGCAGTGGCGCATCGGTCACCCACTGGCGGATCTCGCGGCCGGCAGCGGTGAGCGCCGGCACGTCCTCCACGTCCAGCGTGGCCAGGCGATCGAAGATGCGCTGGTGCAGGTCGTTGTGCGCGATGAAATCACGGAACGCCTCGGCCGTCGTGGCAAAGCCGCCCGGCACCGAAACGCCCAGGCCGGACAGGTGCCCGATCATCTCGCCGAGGGAAGAGTTCTTGCCGCCGACGCGTGCCAGGTCGGCAAGGCGCAGCTCGTGCAACCACAATATGTTCTGGTTCAAGTGCGATGCTCCGTGGAGCCACCGCCCGGCCGGGCAATGGCCGTATCCCGAGGTATGTGGGGCCGTTATGATGCCCCTGCAATTTGGCGCATATCAATGTTGATCGTGTCGCTCAATACGAAACCTGAGGCGCAACGGGGATGAATGACATCCGGCCTGTTTTCTATGTATCCGATGGTACCGGTATCACCGCAGAAACCATCGGTCACAGCCTGCTCACGCAGTTCAGTGGTTCGCGGTTTCTCACCGACCGGATCGCCTTTGTCGACGACCTGGAAAAGGCGCGCGACGCGGCCGCACGCATCCGGGAAGCGGGCGAGCGATTTTCGGTCAGGCCGATCGTGGTCAACTCCTGTGTCGATCCGCAATTGAGCCTCGTCCTGGCTGAAAGTGGGGGCCTCATGCTGGACGTATTCGCGCCTTTCATCGAGCCGCTTGAGCGCGAACTCAACCAGCCGCGCCAGGCGAAGGTGGGGCACGCGCACGGCATGGTCGACTTCGACAGCTACCACCGCCGCATCGAAGCGATGAATTACGCCCTGGCGCATGACGACGGCGTCGCGCTGGATTACGAGGAGGCGGACGTGGTGCTGGTGGGCGTGTCGCGCGCGGGCAAGACGCCGACCTGCGTCTACCTGGCCCTGCACTACGGCGTGAAGGCGGCCAACTATCCGTTGACCGATGGCGACCTGGACGACGACCGCCTGCCGGCGCGGCTGCGCCCGCACCGGCGCAAACTGTTCGGCCTGACCATCGATCCTGACCGGCTGCACCAGATCCGCCAGGAGCGGCGTCCGGATTCCAGCTACGCGAGGATGGAAACGTGCCGGCGCGAGGTGCAGGCCGCCGAGGCGATGTTCGCGCGCGAGCGCATTCCCACGCTGAGCACCACGCATACCTCGATCGAGGAGATTTCAAGCAAGGTGCTTGCGACCCTGGGCCTGCAGCGCGAGATGTTCTGAAGCGTCGGGGCGGTCCCGATGTGGGGGCCGGGGTGCGTGGTTTCAATGCTGCCGCCCGCATGCGCGGGCGTGTAGCATCGATCGCATGCAGCAAGCACTTCCCCCCATTGCAACCCGCATCCCGAAGATCGGCCGGTTCGGCTGGCTGATGGGGCTGTACGCGGAGAACCATACCCGGCTCACCCGCCTTTTCGCACCGTCCGCGCTCACCGCAGGCAGCTACCTCTCCTCGCTGGGCGATGGACTGGACGTGCGCCTGGACGTGATCGAGCGCCATCGCTACACGCTGGAACTGCGCCTGACCTATGACATCTGCGACCCGCTCACCGGCGAGCCGGATCCGTCGGCGTACCTGCGCCTGTACAACGATGCGCGCCAGGTCGAGACCACGCACTGCTACGTGGGCCGCCGCTGGCAGGACGTGATCGGCCTGTACCCGCCGCCGGCGGAGGTGGTCGGGCACCGCCTGCGCATGAACACCTTCCTGGGCAAGTGGCTGGAGTACCTGGGCGAGCAGGGCCACGGCGTGGCGACCCTGCGCCCGGCACCGCCGGTCACCGCGGGGAGGGGCTGAGCATGGGCCTGGACACCCGTTCCATCCCGCTGTCCGTCCTGGACCTGGCACCGGTCTGCGAGGGCTCGGACGTCAGCGTGGCGCTGGGCAACACGGTCGACCTGGCCCGGCACGCCGAAGGGCTGGGCTACAACCGCTTCTGGCTGGCCGAGCACCACAACATGCCGGGCATCGCCAGCGCCGCCACCGCGGTGCTGATCGCGCACGTGGCCGCGGCCACGCGCAGCATCCGCGTCGGTGCCGGCGGCATCATGCTGCCCAACCATTCGCCGCTGCAGGTGGCGGAGCAGTTCGGCACCCTGGCCGCGCTGCACCCGGGACGCATCGACCTGGGCGTGGGCCGCGCGCCAGGGACCGACCAGGCCACCGCGCGCGCGTTGCGCCGCTACTTCGAATCGGCCGACCGCTTCCCGCAGGACGTGCAGGAGCTGCTGGGCTACTTCGCGCCGGTGCAGCCGGGGCAGGCGGTACAGGCCGTGCCCGGTGCCGGGCTGGACGTGCCGGTGTGGATCCTCGGGTCCAGCCTGTTCGGCGCGCAGCTGGCGGCCATGCTGGGCCTGCCGTATGCCTTCGCCTCGCATTTCGCGCCGGATGCGATGGAGCACGCGATGATGGTCTACCACCGCGAGTTCCGGCCGTCCCGGCAGTGCCCGCAGCCGTACGTGATGCTGGCGGTCAACGTGATTGCGGCGCGGACCGACGCGCAGGCGCAGCGCCTGTTCACCACCCCGCAGCAGGCCTTCGTCAACCTGCGCCGCGGCCGCACCGGGCTGATTCCACCGCCGGTGGACGACATCGAGGCGTACTGGACGCCGGAGGAGAAAGCCGGGGTCGAGCGCGCGCTGGCGTGCAGCGTGGTGGGCAGCCCGGCCACGGTGGCCGAGGGGCTCGCAGGCTTCGCCGGGCGGTATCGCCCGGACGAACTGATCGTGGTCGCCAACATCCACGACCACCAGGCGCGGCTGGAGTCGTACCGGATCGCGGCCGAGGCCTGGGGTCTGGCCGGCCGCGGGTGAATGCCTGAACGCCCCTGCAAGGGGGCCTCGCTATTCGTCCGGAATAGGGGTATCGTGCGCTCACTGTGTTTGCATGGGTCACCGTGAATCGTGGCCTGATGCAGTCGATCTGACGATCGCGCTACATCGTTCCGCTTTGCCTA
>JAEWAG010000097.1 GCA_023391775.1 Pseudomonadota bacterium
CTCATGGGCGGTCCTGGCTGGAAGGAAGGCGCACATCAGGCGCCGCGCCACGGTGCAGCGGGCGCGGGGGCAGCGTCAATCATCCAGGTCCCGCGGTGCGTGCGGACCCGCGGCCGGCGCGTGTTTCAGCGCCCCTCGCCGCGATCCCGCAGCGGGCGCGGTTCGGTCCGGTGCAGGTAGCCGGGCCCCGGGCCCCAGCCCGGCGGCGGCGGACCCATCATCGGGCCGAAACCCGGCGCGTACGGCCCGTACGGTCCATAAGCGCCATGGATGGCATGCGGGCCGTCGTAGCTGCCCACGTTCAACTGCAGGTTCACCGTGCGCGAGCCACCGTCATCGGTGGCGTACTGCTTGCAGTAGTTGACCGTAGCGGCCTGCCAGTTGCTGTTGCCGCCACGCGAGGAGTGGCCGATGCCCACCTCGACCTCGCCGGTCACGTCGGTCTGGCGGCCGTCCGGTGCAGTGGGACACGCGACCTGCCGCGCCTGCGGCCGGGCAAGCGCGGTATCGCCGGGCACGCCGGAGGTGTCGCCATACCAGGTGCCGGGCGGATCGTTGCGATAGCCGGCACGCGAGGACTGCGGCAGCGCCAGGTCCAGGGCTTCGGCCTCGCCGGTGCCGGCCGCGGCCTGGCCATCCTGCGCCTGCACGGGCGCGGTAGCGGCCAGCAGGGCCAGGCAGAGGCAGGCGGGGATCAGCTGACGCATTGCAGGTTCCGGGAAGTGCCGCCGCATTCTGCGGCCATGGCACACCCTAGCAGCGCCGGCTTGAACGGAGGTTACCTGCGCGTTGCGCGCGGCACGCGGCAACCGGCCTGCCGCGCGGGGCGGCAGGCCGGACCGGGCTCAGAAGCTGACTGCGTCGGTGAAGCTTTCCAGCAGGTTGCCGAAGATCTCGACCTGGCTGCGCAGGTGGCGGGCGTGGTCGGCGTACAGCATCTCGAAGTCGTACTGCAGGTACGGGTCCATCTCGTCGTCCAGGTGCATGCGCACATAGCGGTAGCGCGAGTTGAACGCGTTGGTCACCTGCAGCGTGGTGCCGTGCTCCAGGTCCAGCGCGGTCTCCAGCTGCAGCGAGCCACAGCGCTCGTTCTTGCAGTCGTAGAAGTTCAGGAACGCGGCCAGCCCGTTGATCCTGAACTGGATGCGCGGATCACCCACGCCGTCGACCTGCAGCTCCGGCGACAGGTCCATGGAGCGCATTACCGCCATCGCCTCCTCGCCGCTGATGCCACGCTCCTGCGCGGACGCGTCGGCCGCCAGCCACGGCGCCAGCGCCAGCGCGACGGCCATCAGGCCTGCCTTCATCCTGTTCCCGGTCATATCCCTTCCCCTGGTTGAGTGATGGCCGCCCGCCCCTTGCAGGGCGCGCGGCAGCGACCCCCTGGCCGCATGTGACCGGCGCGCACCAGGCGCACCGGTGGGGCGAGGATACCCGGGGCCGGCGTTCACGGCACCGGGGCTGGCGCCCGGCGGAACGCCGCGGCCATGCCGGGCAGCAGCAGCACGACACCGGCACCGATGGACAGGAATTCCGACAGGATCCACGGCACATCGGTCCATCCGGGCGCCTCCCAGGACAGGAACCAGCCTGCGACGGTCAGCACCGCCAGGACGATCACGAGCACGCGCGCCCAGGGCCCGCGCCGCAGCAGGCGCCGGGCGATCCAGACCGCGAGTGCGGCAAGGATGAGCCCGGCCGTCACCAGTACGGCGATGTCGAAGGTGTCCGTGCCGGTGCCGAGCTGACGCCAGGCCGCATCCGCAAGGCCCACGCCACAGCCGGCCAGATGCAGGCCTGCCGCCAGCCGTATCCGCCGGGCCTGCACCTGCGCCGGACACGGCAGCAGCGTGGCCGGGGCTGCGTAGGGGTTGTCACCGTCCATGGTGGTCTCCTCGTCCTGCCGCATCTTCCACACAGGGTGCATGCGTCGCCCGCCACAGTGGAAGCCCGACCCGCCGGCCCGGAGATCCCATGACACCCCTCGATAAACCCCTGCGCCGCGAACTGGCCATCGGCGATGACCTGTACACCCTGACCGTGAGCCCCGAGGGCCTGAAGCTGGTGCCCAAGGGCAAGCGCAAGGGACTGGAGCTGGCCTGGACCGACCTGGTCAGCGGCGACGCCGCACTGGCGCGCGCACTGCAGGCTTCGCTGGACGGCTGAGCGCGTCGGCGCCTGCACGCGCGCGCAACCAGGCCAGTGTGCCGGGCGCCATGCCCTTGGACTTCGGGTCGTCGGCCAGTGGCGCCACCAGCAGCTGCCGCGGCTGCGTCCGCCGTTTCAGCAGGTGGTACAGCTGCGAGCGGGTGCGCGCGCTCCCCGCCAGGTACAGGCCGCTTCCCAGTGGCTGCACCTCTTCCAGGGCCAGCGCCTCGACGCCGGGATCCGGCGCCAGGAAAACCAGGTAGAGGGTCGGGCTGTCCATGCCCGGACCATCGCAGCCGCGGCCCCATGGAGGCGTGAACCGCCGGCGCCGCGCCCAGGCGTCGCCAGCCCGGCCCGATGCCGCCGCTGCATCAGTGATCGGACGGCGGCGGGGCGCCGGGCCTCCACAGCCAGCGCAGCACGTCCGGCAGCAGGCGACCGCCGTGGTCATCCGAGTGCCCGCCCTCGCCCCACACATGGGCGACTTCGTAACGCGGGCCGGTGCTGCCGTTGCGGTCGGCCTCGGCATTGGCCCACTGCAGCGCGGCGAGCATCTGCTGGTTGGCGAGGAACCAGTTGCCGTGCTCGTTGTCCAGGTCGTTGCGCCCGTCCTGCAGGAAAATGCGCAGCCGACGCACCGGACTCTTGCGGACCAGCGTGGGGTAGAGGTCGCCACCGGGCACCAGTGCGCGCGCCTTGGTCGCCGGCTGGTAGCCGATGGAGACATAGCTGCCGATGAAGCTGATCACGTTGCCGAAGGCCTGCGGTCGATGCCAGGCGACGGTGAACGCCGCGATCGCGCCGCTGCTGGTGCCGCCGATCGCGCGCCGCGCCGGGTCGTCGCTGATGCGGTAGCGCGCCGCCACCTGCGGCAGCAGTTCGTCCACCAGCATGCGCGCGTAGGTGTCGTCCAGCGCGTCGTACTCCTGCGCGCGGTTGTCCGGATTGGACATGCCCAGGTCCTGCGGCCATTGCACCGAACGATGGCCCGGAGTGACGAACACGCCGATGGTCGGCGGGATGTCGCCACGATGGACCAGGTTGTCCAGCACGTGCTGCACCCGCAGTGGGCCCTGCGGATTGGTGGCGCGATGGCCGTCGTGGAATACCAGCAGGTTGGCCGGGCTTGCAGGGTCGTAGCCGGCCGGCACGTGGATCCAGTAGCGGCGCACGGTGCCGGGGATGACCCGGCTGTGGAACTCGAACGGGCCTTCCAGCCGGCCCTGCGGCACGCCCGCCTGCGGCAGCGAGTCGGCGGTCAGCGCGTACCTGCGCGGCGCCGCTTCGCCGGCCACCGCGGCGAGGCTGCAGGCGAACAGGATCAGAGCCGCCAGCAGGCGGATACGGACAGCAGCACAACGCACCATGGACGCCCCCTCGCGCGATCCGGCCAAGGGTAACCCTGCCGCCGCCGGGACGCGCATCCCGTAGCATGGCCCCGCCACCACGCCCCTGGGGCTCCCGTGTCCCGACCACGCCTCGCCAGCCTCGCCGTCATCGTCGCCGTCGCGCTGCTGCTGGTGGCAGGCTTCAACCGTCGCCACACACTGGCCTGCGAGCTGCTTCCTCTGGCCGGCCACCGCCCACTCCAGGCGGAGGTGTTCGCCGGCCACAGCGTCGATGCCGACCAGGCACGCCACCTCCAGGCCCTGGTGGCGGCGGCGTCGGATCGCATCACCGCGCTCTATGGCAGGCCGGCCTCGCAGCCGCGCATCGTCTTCGCCGCAACCGCCGGCGCGGCACGGACGCTGGGCGCCAACGACACGGCCAGCATGCATCGATCACCGTGGCGCAGCTGCATCGTGATCGGCCCGGAAGGGCGCAATGTCGACGTGATCGCCCACGAGTGGCTGCACGCCGAACTCCAGCACCGGATCGGCTTCTGGCGCAGCCTGCGCCAGGTGCCGGTGTGGTTCGACGAAGGCGCCGCGCTGACCGTGGACCACCGCGCGCCGTTCCTGCCGGAGAACATCCGTCTCGATCCGGCCCGGGTCGCCGCGGTGCGCCAGCATGCCGGCGGGCGCGCGTTCTTCGGTGACGATACGCATGCGCACTACCAGGCCGCGCGGCTGGCGGTTGTGCCGCTGATCCGGCCGGCGCAGTTCCATGCCGACCTGGCACGCATCGCCGCCGGCGAATCGTTCGAGGACGTGTTCGGCTCGCGCGTGCCGGCGGAGTGAGCGGCCGCCGGTCATGCCGACGACGGCGACGCGGCGCGTGCGATCAGCCGCCGCGCATCCACCACGGCCGGAAGCCGCGCGAGACGCCGATGAACATGGAGGCGCTGCCATCGGTGCCGCGCTCGACGAAGGGGCTGTCGGCGATGGCATCGGGCAGGCGGCTGTAGCGCACCGAGCCGACCAGCGACCAGGTGCGGCCCAGCGGACGGAAGAAGGACAGCCCGACGTGCGGGGTGGTCGCCGCGCCCGGGCGATAACCGGGAACGCCGCGCGCGACCTCCTCCGGCAGGGTGCCGTAGTAGTAGTCGACCATGTCGGCGGACTGCCAGGTGAGGCCGGCGATGGGCGTGAGCAGGCCGCCGCCGGCGCGCACGGGATACCCGTACTGCAGCGAGGCTTCCTGGCCGCCGCTGCGGTCGCTGGCGTCGGCCAGCAGCTCCAGCTGCAGTTCGCCGGCCGCCCCGCTCCACTCGGCGCCCAGGCCCAGGTCCAGGCTGTGGTCGCGGTCCTCGAGCAGGCGTGCATCCAGGCCGTTGCGCGCCAGGCCGGCGCGGGACAGGTCGTCGATGTCGAAGCCGTCCAGCCGCGCCTTGCCCAGCACCGCCAGCTCGAAGCCGGGCGTATCCACCAGGCGCCAGCCGGCGGTGATGCCGCGGAAATAGAAGCGTTCGCCCTCGTAGGACAGCAGCGGCACCGGGATGACCCGCGTGCCCTCGCCCACGTAAGGGCTGTCGGACACCACCGCCGCCACGCCGATGCCCCAGGGCGAGCGTTCGGGCGTGCCGGCCTCCTGCGCCATCGCATGACAGGAGAGGCCGGACAGCAGCACCAGGGAAAGCGGACGGATCATGGGCGGTTTCGCACGGGGAGACATCGGCACGTTAGCGGCGCGTGTATTCGCGCCACGCGAAGGATGGCCCTGTACAGACCCGTGCAGGCCATCGACGGCTGCAACGC
>JAEWAG010000122.1 GCA_023391775.1 Pseudomonadota bacterium
CGTCTGCGCCACGCCGGGGCGGTGCTGCGCGCCCACCATCCGCAGCGCCGGCTGGTACGCCTGCAGGAGCGCCTGCTGCGCCTGCGCGCACGTCCCCAGGCGGCGATCGCCCGCGTCCTGCAACGTGATGCATTGAAGCTGCGCGCGCTGGCGCGCTCGCTGGAAGCCTGCAGCCCACTGGCGACGGTCGCGCGCGGTTACTCGATCATCACCACCACGGACGGCGCGCTGGTGCACTCCACCGCGCAGCTCGCACCGGGCGACCAGGTGCAGGCGCGACTGCAGGACGGCAGCGTGCGCCTGGCGGTGGAAGCCGTGTCGCCGGAGCCGCCGCCGCAGCCCTGAGCGCCGACGCTGTCATGGTTGCGTCATGCGCCTGTCACCGGCGCGGAACCGGCGGGGCCGAATCTTCGCGCAAACGCGGAGACGGCCCATGCACTACGTCCTGGTCACCGAAACCTGGCCCCCGGAGATCAACGGGGTCGCCCTGACCGTGCACAACCTCGCCTGCGGCCTGCAGGCGCGCGGGCACATGGTGGAAGTGGTGCGTCCGCGGCAGCCCGGCGCCCCGGCGGAGGACGGCCTGCGCACACTGCTGATGCCGGGCGCGGCCCTGCCTCGCTATCCGGGCCTGCGCTTCGGCCTTCCGGCCACCGGCACGCTGCTCGGGCACTGGCGGCACGCGCGACCGGACGCGGTCTACATCGCCACCGAAGGCCCGCTTGGCTGGTCTGCGCTGCGTGCGGCGCGCCAGCTGGGCATTCCGGTGGCGACCGGCTTGCACACCCGCTTCGACCGCTACATGCGCGAATACGGGCTGCCCTGGCTCCAGTCCGGCGCACTGCGCTGGATGCGGCACTTCCACAACCAGGCCGACGCGACACTCGTCCCGACCGGAGAGCTGCAGGCGATGCTCGGCGCGCATGGTTTCCACCGGGTGCGCCGGCTGGCACGCGGTGTGGATACGACGCAGCTGTCGCCGGCCTTCCGCGACGACGGCCTGCGCCGAAGCTGGGGCGCAGGCAGCGGCACCCTGGTGGTGGTGCACGTCGGCCGGATCGCCCCGGAGAAGAACCTGTACCTGGCGGTACGCGCCTTCCGCGCCGTACAGCAGCGCCGCCCGGATGCGCGCTTCGTCTGGATCGGCGACGGCCCCTCGCGCGTGGACCTGGCGCGCCGCAATCCGGATTTCCTGTTTACCGGTACGCAGCGCGGCACGGCACTGGCCCGGCACTTCGCCAGCGGCGACCTGTTCCTGTTCCCCAGCCGCAGCGAAACCTTCGGCAACGTCACCCTGGAGGCAATGGCCAGCGGCGTACCGACCGTCGCCTTCGATGGCGGTGCCGCGCGTGAGCACCTGCGCGACGGGGTGCACGGGACCCTGGCCACGGACGACGCCGGCTTCCTCCGTGGCGCCGTGGACCTGGCCGGTACCGGCGCGCGGCGCAAAACGATGGGGATCGCGGCGCGGGCCGCGGCGCTGCAGCTGCATCCGGACCGGGTTGCCGCCGACTTCGACGCACTGCTGGCCGGGCTCGCCCGCCAAGGAGCCGCTGATGGAACTCTCGCCGCCTGACACCCTGCACCCACGGAGCGCGCCAGCTCGCGGCCGTACCCGCTTCCGCCTGCACGAGCGCCGCTGGTGCCGCAGGGCCAACCGCTGGGGCGGGCGCAGCCGGGTGCGCCGCTGCTTTGCACTGGTGAGCCGCCTGGGCGATGGCGGCTTCTGGTATGCGCTGATGGCGGCGATGGCGCTGTTCGGTGGAGCGCACGGGCTGGCGGGCGCGATGCACATGGCCGCCACCAGCCTGGTATCGCTGGCGCTTTACCGCGGGCTCAAGCGTTGGACGCGGCGGCCGCGGCCCTTCGCCAGCGACCTGCGCATCCGCGCCTGGGTGGCGCCGCTGGACGAGTTCAGCTTCCCGTCCGGGCATACGCTGCACGCGGTGGCCTTCAGCGTGGTGGCGCTGGCGTACTACCCCGCCCTCTGGCTCCTGCTGCTGCCGTTCACCGCCCTGGTGGCCGCGTCGCGCGTGGTCCTGGGCCTGCACTACCCCAGCGACGTGATTGCCGCCATCGCCCTCGGCCTGGCCCTGGGTGGCGGATCGCTCTGGCTGGCGGGGACCTTCTAGCTGGCCTCGGCCGCCGGCGTGGCGACGAACTCCCCGACCCTGGCGCGGACAACGGCCGGCGCCAGCTGGCCCTGCCAGTCACGGTCGTTGGCGACCTGTGCGGTGCCGCGGGTGGCTTCGAGGCGGGCGAAATCCAGATCGGCGATGGCCCATGCCTGGCCAGTGCCGGCGCGGGCGAGGACGCCATCGGCAGGAAAGCCGACGTCCATTGGCGCGTAGATCGCCGCGTCACCGGTGTTGGCGTCCAGCGCAGGACTCCAGGACGCTTCACCCGCGGTCACCGCCTGGGCGACGAAGATCCGGTTCTCCAGCGCGCGCGCCAGGCAGCCCACCCGCACGCGGGTGGCGCCAGCCTCGGTATCGGTGCAGCTGGGCACCAGCAGCAGGCGCGCGCCCGCCTCGTACTGGGCGCGCACCGGCAGCGGGAACTCGCTGTCGTAGCAGATGCTGACGCCCGCACGCACCCCGTCCAGCTCCAGCACCTTGAGCGCGTCGCCGGGCTCGATCACCGCGGCCTGCTTCTCGAACCCGGTCAGCTGCAGCTTGTCCTGCCACTGGTGGCCGCCATCGGGCGCGAACACGTCGGAGCGGTTGCGGTAGCGGCCATTGCTACCGGCCAGCAGGAAGCTGCCCGCGGCGATGTACATGCCGGTCTGCCGGGCCAGGGTGGCGAACAGCTCCAGCCAGGCCGCGCGCAGCGGCTGGATCGCCTGCAGCGAAGCGTGCAGGTCGGCGTAGACGGCCGGGGGAAACATCGCCGCCAGTTCCAGCGACAGGTACTCCGGCAATACCGCCACGCGTGCCCCCTGCGCAGCGACTTCGCCAAGCAGCGCGCGCTGGCGTGCCGCAAAGGCGCTGAAATCGGAGGGCTGGCCCACCTCGTAGCGGCATGCGGCGACCTTCATGCCGGCGCCCTCCAGTCGCGCAGCCAGAAGGTCAGCGGATGCACCACATCGCCGCGGGCCAGCTCGGTCCAGGGCAGCTGCAGGGTCAGCCCGGGCAGGCGCGCGTAGCCGCGGTTGTGCCAGAACAGGTCGTTGGTGCGGTAGCCGTCGGGGCGGCGCGGATCATCCGGGTCGCGGTCCACCGCGCAGAACGCGGTCCAGCGGAAGCGGCCCAGCGACAGCGCGTGCTGCTCGCGCGCGTCGAAGAACGCATGGCCCAGGCCCATGCCACGGTAGCCGGGCAGCAGCACCGATTCGCCGAAATAGAACACCTGCTCCACCGGCAGGCCGGCCTGCCTCAGCGGCACGGTGAACGGCTCGCCGTCGTGCTCCAGCGGCAGGCCGGTGGAGGCGCCGACCACGCGCCCGTCTTGCAGCGCCAGCACCAGGATGCTGTCCGGGGACTTCACGTAGGCGTCGAGGTACTGCCGCTCGTAATCGCTCTGCGGGTCGCCTTCGTACAGGTAGGGCCAGTCGCGGAACACGGCCACCCTGAGGCGGGCGACCTGCTCCAGCCAGGGTTCAAGTTCCGCTCCGTGGAAGCAATGGATCTGTGGCTTGTGTGGCATCCGGGGATTCTAGCCGGCGTACGTGCGCGGATACCGCTCAGTCAGCGCGCTTCCCGATCCGGCCGAGCTGGCCGAGCATGTCCCAGGACGCCAGCGGGCGTGGACCGAGGTGGTGGGCCAGCACCGCGCGCATGGGCAGGCGCAGGCTCGCCAGGTCGGCCGCACCCGGACACTGGTCGGCGGCCAGCGCCAGCAGGGCGGCACCGGTGGCGGCGGCGTTGCGTTCGCCGTGGCCGCGGTCACTGAGCATGCGCCGTGCGCCGTATTCCGGATCCAGCCGATAACGCGCGGCCGGGTCCACCGGAATCCCGTCGCCATCCACGTCCAGCTCGAACCCCACGCCCAGCGCGCCAAGCAGGTCACGCTCGAAGCGGCGCAGGGTCCAGGCCAGGGGCGGGTCGCCCGCCAGCGCGGCCCGGGTCCGTGCATAGGCATCCACCAGTTCCGGCAACGAGTCCTGGCGCGGCGCCAGCCGCAGCACCAGCTCGTTGACGTAGAACGCCGCCAGCTGTGCCTGGCCACCAAGCCGCGGCGCCGCATCCAGGGCCTCGGCCACGCGCAGCTGGGCCAGCTCGCCCAGCAGCACGGCGTCGAAACGGATGTACTGCAGCGGCTGCAAGGCGGCACGCAGGGCGTGCCGCTTCGGGGAGTTCACGCCGCGCGCGACCAGGCCCAGGCGGCCGTGGCCGGTGCTGAGCACCTCGACCAGCAGGCTGGTCTCGCGCCACGGCCTCGCATGCAGGACGAAGGCAGTATCGCCCTCGATGCGCATGTCAGCGATGGCCGCCCATGGCGCGGCTCACTCCTGGCCGTAACCGAAGGCCTTCAGCGCGGCCTCGTCGTCGGACCAGCCCTCGCGCACGCGTACCCAGGTCTCCAGGAACACCTTGCGCCCGAACAGCCGCTCCATCTGCTGGCGCGCCTTGCTGCCGATCTCGCGCAGGCGCGCGCCGGCCTTGCCGATCACGATCGGCTTCTGGCCCTCGCGCTCGACCCAGATCACCGCGCCGATGCGCAGCAGCGCGCCGTCCTCGGCGAAGCGCTCGATCTCCACCGTGGTCGCGTACGGCAACTCGTCGCCGAGCTGGCGCATCAGCTGCTCGCGCACCAGCTCGCCGGCCAGGAAGCGCTGGCTGCGGTCGGTGATCTCGTCCTCGTCGTAGACCGGCGGGGCTTCGGGCAGGTGTGCCAGCACGTCGGCCACCAGCGCTTCCAGGCCCTTGCGCTTGAGCGCGGAGACCGGGTGCACCGCGGCGAACTGGCGGTCCTGGCTGACCTCGGCCAGGAACGGCAGCAGGGTGCTCTTGTCCTTCAACCGGTCGACCTTGTTGACCACCAGCACGACCGGGATGCCGGCGTCGCTGAGCACCTTGAAGGCGTGGGTGTCTTCCTCGTCCCAGCGACCGGCCTCGACCACCAGCACGGCGGCATCCACGTCCTCCACCGCGCCACGCGCGGTGCGATTCATCACCCGGCTCATCGCCGAGGCCTTGAACCGGCCTTCCTGGCGGTGCAGGCCGGGGGTGTCGACCAGCAGCATCTGCCCGCCCTCGACCGTGGCGATCCCCAGCAACCGGTGCCGGGTGGTCTGGGGACGGTTGGAGACGATGCTGACCTTGGCCCCGACCAGGGCGTTGACCAGGGTGGACTTGCCCACGTTGGGGCGACCGACGACGGCGACACTGCCGCAGCGGTGGGAGGTTTGGCTGTTTCCGGAATTCACGTATGGGTTCGTCTATGGCTGCCGGAGCGGGGGCTCCAGCCGTTCGAGCACGCCTGCGGCCGCGGCCTGTTCGGCCAGGCGCCGCGAGGTGCCCTCCCCTTCGGCCATGGCCGGCGGGTCGCTCAGGGTACACCGGGCCAGGAACACCTTGGCGTGTTCCTCCCCGCTTTCGGAGACCAGTTCATAGCTCGGCAGGGGCTTCTGCCGGGCCTGGAGCCACTCCTGCAGCCGGGTCTTGGCATCCTTTTCCGGCTTGCCGACCGGCAGCGCGGCCAGGGCCTGCTCGAACCAGGGCAGCACCCGGGCGCGGCAGGCCTCGTAGCCCACGTCCAGGTAGATGGCCGCGACCACCGCCTCGAGGGCGTCGGCCAGGATCGAATCACGGCGATAGCCACCGGACTTCAGCTCGCCCGGGCCCAGGGTCAGGCGCTGGCCCAGCTCCAGTTCGCGCGAGATCACCGCCAGCGAGGCCTCGCGCACCAGCTCGGCGCGGGCGCGGGTGAGTACGCCTTCATCGGCCTTGGGCCAGCGCTGGTAGAGCGCTTCGGCGGCGATCAGGTTGACCACCGCGTCGCCGAGGAACTCCAGCCGCTCGTTGTGCGGGGTGCCCGCGCTGCGGTGGGTCAGTGCCTGCTGCAGCAACGACGGATCGGCGAACGCATGGCCGATCCGGTCGCGCAGCATGGAGCGGTCATTCGTCACTACCGCGCCGGGTCAGGGCCTGGGTGGTGTCGAAATTGCCGACCACGTCCAGGTTGTAGACCAGGGGGCGGCGGACCTCGTAGACCACCCGCATGTTCCAGCCGCCGTTGCCGCGCTCGAACTTCACGTTCTGCGGCTTCACGTTCTCGGAATAGTTGATGTAGAGGCGACGGAAGAACAGGTCCTGGATCTTGGCCGGATTCATGTCGGCCACACCCGGCTCGCTTGCCAGCCCCTTCATGGCCGAACGCACCGCGTAGTACTCCTGGTACATCGGGAACAGCTTCATGCCGATGTACGCGGTGAAGCCGATCACGGCCAGCACCACCAGGAATCCGACCAGGCTCAGACCGCCTTGCTTGCGCTTCATTGCCAACTCTCCCCCGGACGCCATGCGTCCTACTTGATCGACGTTCCGATCCGCCCCGGATCGAAACTCCCCGTGCAGAACCAGCCCTCGCAGTTCAGCCAGATCAGGAAGGCCTTTCCGCGGAGGTTCTCCTCCGGCAGGAAATGGGTCTGGGTCCAGAACCGGCTGTCCTCGCTATTATCACGATTGTCGCCCATGACGAAATAGTG
>JAEWAG010000175.1 GCA_023391775.1 Pseudomonadota bacterium
CTCGCCACCCTGGTGGCCAGCCTGCGCGCCGGCGGTGCGGCGCTGGGCCTGCTGCAACAGGCGCCGGAGGCCTGGTTCAGCCGCGGCGCATCCGGCGACGACGATGCCCGCATCCAGGCGCTGGTGGACGAGCGCACCGCGGCCAAGAAGGCCCGCGACTTCTCCCGTGCCGATGCGATCCGCGAGCAGCTGGCCGCTGAGGGCATCGTCCTTGAAGACACGCCGCAGGGCGTACGCTGGGTGCGCAGGCGCGCCTGAGCGCGGCACGCACCCGGACCTGCCCCGCCCCGCGCCGGGCGGTTCGCGCCCCGACCGACCGAGACCCCATGACCGAGTCCACCTTTCCGCTGGAACCCACCGCCGCCGAGGCACAGGCCGCGATCCGGGACGAGTTCGCGTTCTTCTCCGACTGGGCCGAGCGCTACCAGTACCTGATCGACCTGGGCCGCAAGCTGCCGCCGTTCCCCGAGCAGTGGAAGACCGAGGAGCACCGGCTGCTGGGCTGCCAGTCGATGGTCTGGATCGTGCCGCAGGGCAACCGCGAGCGCCTCACGTTCCAGGCGGTGAGCGATTCGGCCATCGTGTCCGGCCTGATCTTCCTGGCACTGCGCGTGTACTCCGGCCGCCCGGCCGGGGAGATCCTGGCCACCGAGCCGGACTACATCGCCGACATCGGCCTGGCCAGGCACCTTTCGCCGACCCGCAGCAACGGCCTGGCCGCGCTGCTGGCTTTCATCCGCGACACCGCGCGCCACCAGGCCTGAGGTGGAGGCGACCGCGGAGCCAGCCCTGCGGTCGCCGCTGCGCGAGGCGGGCTTCCGGATCCTGCTGGGCTACCGCATCTGCGCGGTGCTGTCCTACCAGATCGTCGCGGTCACCGTCGGCTGGCACGTCTACGAGCTGACCCGCGACAGCTTCGCCCTCGGCCTGGTCGGCCTGGCCGAGGTGATCCCCTACGTGGGCATGGCCCTGTTCGCCGGCTACCTGGTCGACCACCTGCCCAAGCGCCGGCTCGGGGCGATGGCCACCGCCGGCCTGTGCACCACCGCCGCGATGCTGGCGCTGGTCGCGTGCGGGTGGATCGCCCCCGGCGCGACCTGGCCGATCTACGCGGCCATCGTCCTGACCGGTCTGGTGCGCTCGTTCCTGACCCCGGTGTTCACCGCCCTGTTCGCGCGGGTGCTGCAGCGCGCCCAGTTCGCCCGTGGCGCCAGCATCGCCAGCGTCGCCTTCCAGTGCGCCCTGGTGTGCGGGCCGGCGCTGGGCGGCGTGCTGGTCGGATTCGCCGGCAAGACCGTGGCCTACAGCGTGGCCGCCGTGCTGGCCCTGGCATCCGGCGCGGTGCTGCTGGCACTGCGCGTGGACGAGCCGGTGCCGGAAGGACCACGCGCGCCGGTGTTCGCCAGCATCGGCCAGGGCCTGCGCTTCGTGGCCGGCAACCAGATCATGCTGGGAGCGCAGGCACTGGACCTGTTCGCGGTGCTGTTCGGGGGCGCGATCGCGCTGGCGCCGGCCTTCATCCACGAGATCCTGCATTACGGGCCGGAGGGGCTGGGCATCCTGCGCGCGGCACCTGCACTGGGCGCGGTGGCCGTGGGCCTGGTGCTGGCCCGGCACACGCCCGGACGCCATGCCGGGCGCCTGCTGCTGTGGGCGGTCGCCGGCTTCGGGCTGTGCATCATCGGCTTCGGCCTGTCGCGGCACTTCTGGCTGTCGGCCTTCTTCCTGCTGCTGTCCGGAATGTGCGACGGGGTGTCGGTGGTGCTGCGCTCGACGATCATGCAGCTGGTGACCCCCGACGGGATGCGCGGGAGGGTGGCCTCGATCAACGGCATCTTCATCGGCTCGTCCCCCGAGCTGGGCGCGTTCTACGCCGGCTCGATGGCGCGGCTGCTGGGCCTGGTGCCGGCCGTGGTGTTCGGCGGCTGCGTGACCCTCGGGGTGGTGGCCACCACCGCACTCAAGGCGCCACGCCTGCGCCGGCTGGACCTGCGGCAGCTGTAGCGGCGCCGCACTCACCGGCCCGCAAAAAACGAGGCCCGCCGGAAGGCGGGCCCCGTCATGCGGCACGACTGCGCCGGATTACTCGCCCTGCTGCTTCTGCAGGTGCTCCCAGCGCTCCTGGGCGTCGATCGTGCGCTCGGCAGTCAGGCGCGCCTCGAGGCGGTCCAGGCCGATCTCTTCGCCGGTGTCGACGCAGTAACCGTAGTCACCGGCGTCCAGGCGCTTGAGGGTGCTGTCGATCTTGCCGATCAGCTTGCGGTAGCGGTCGCGGGTACGCAGTTCCAGCGAGTTCTCGGTCTCGCGTGTGGCGCGCTCGGCTTCGTCGCCGATGTCACGCACCTCGTCCTTGAGGTTGTCGATGGTCTGCTTGGACTCCTCGACCAGGTCGGCGCGCCACTGCATCAGGCGCTGGCGGAAGTACTCCAGCTGCAGCGGGCTCATGTACTCCTCGTCCGGGCCGGGCTTGTAGCCCTCCGGGAGGATCGGGCGGCCGGTGGCCTCGTCGATCTTGTAGTCGATCACGACCTTGCGGGCGGGAGCCGGGGGCGTGTTCTCCGGTTTCCTGGATACGACGGCGACGGCGACCTTGCCCTTGGGTGCCGGAGTGGCCGGCTTTGCCGGGGCGTTGGAACTGGGGGATTTGGGTGCGGGCACTGGCTTGTTTGCTTGCTTGCTTGCGGCGGCCGGCGCCGGCGATGCCTTGCGGGCGGCGGTGCTGGCGGCTGCGGTACTGGGCGCGTCCGTCCTTGTGGGGGACTTGGCGGCGGGAGTCTTGCTCTTGCTGGCGGCCTGCTTGCTGGTTGCCGCCGGGCGGGTGGTGGCCTTGCTGGCCGCCGGCTTGGCGACCTTGGCCGGAGTGGCCTTGTTACCGGTTGCCGGCTTGGCAACCTTGGCCGGGGTGACCTTCCTGGCCGCCGGGGCGACCTTGCCGGCCTTGGCGACCGGCGCCTTCTTCGCCGCCGCGGCCTTGGACGCGGTGGCCTTGCTCACGGAGGCCTTCTTCGCCGACGTGGCTGGCGCCTTCTTCGCCGGTGCGGACCTGGCCGGCTTGACCGTCTTGGTGGCCTTGGACGCCGACCGGGTCGTCGTCTTGGCCGCCTTGGTCACCTTGGACGCCTTCGCGACCTTGGCACCCTTGGCGGCGGCCCCCTTCGAGGCGACAGGCTTGGTGGTCTTCCCGGTCGCCTTGGCAGCGGGGGAAGGCTTCTTGGCCGGCTTGGCGGCCTTCTTCACGGGTTTCTTGGCAGCCACGTACGAAGGTTCCTCCGATTTTTCCCGTCTTGGCAGGAAAGCGCGCCTTTATAGCCCACCCCACCCCGGGCGGCAACCTTACAGGGTACGGGTATCATGCGGTCGTGATTGCCCGCCTGCTCATTGCGATGCTGCGCTTCTACAAGCGCTTCGTCAGCCCGTTGCTGGGACCGCGCTGCCGGTTCGTGCCCAGCTGCTCGGAATATGCGATGCAGGCCATCGAGCGGCACGGCCCGTGGCGCGGCGGCTGGATGGCCGTCCGCCGCATCGGGCGATGCCATCCACTGCACCCGGGCGGGCACGACCCCGTTCCCGAACGCCCGGGTTCCTGCCAAGGACACCACTGATGCCCTCCACCCTCATCACCAATGCCCGCCTGGTCAACGAAGGCCGCCAGACCGAGGGCGACCTGCGCATCGAGGACGGGCGCATCGCCCAGATCGGCAGCGGCCTGCAGGCGCGCGCCGGCGAGGAGGTCGTGGACGCGCGCGGCCGCTGGCTGCTGCCCGGCATGATCGACGACCAGGTGCATTTCCGCGAGCCGGGCCTGACCCACAAGGGCGACATCGCCAGCGAGTCGGCCGCGGCCGTGGCCGGCGGCCTGACCAGCTTCATGGACATGCCCAACACCAACCCGCCGACCCTGGACGCGGCGGCGCTGGAGGCCAAGTACGCCGTGGCCGCCGGACG
>JAEWAG010000184.1 GCA_023391775.1 Pseudomonadota bacterium
TGCCGCCGAACCGGGTGATCGAGATCGGCGCCCAGGTGGTGATCTGAGACCGGGTCACTCCGGGGAGCCGCGCATCGGCTCGTTGGCGGTCAGCGCGCCGGCGGCGTACTCCGGGTGGGTGATCAACGTCGTCGCCTGCCATAGCGCGGTCTCGCCGTTCTGGTAGGGCACGGCCAGGACCGCGGCTGCCCGCTGCTCTTCGCTCAGCGTCTTGTAGTTCAGCAGCAGCACCGCCTGTGGATGCGCCCTTGCCCAGCTCACTTCGGTGCCGGGCCAGAACTGCGCCAGCGGCTGCCGGAGCCGTCCGGCAAACTGGAAGTCGCCGTGGTACTTGCCGGGGTAGGCCACGAGGATCCCGTCGGCGCGCAGCGCGGCGATCTTGCGCGCCAGAGGCCGGGCGTCGTAGGCGGGCGAAACAATGTCGCGTACCGGCCCGGCATGCAGGAGGGTGCTCGCCAGCACGGTCAGCGCCGCCAGACCTTGGAGGAAAACCCGCGACCGCAACAGCGGGACGAAGCCGAGCGCCAGCGCGGCCAGGGCCAGCCCCCAGGCCGGCGACAACCGTGCAAACCAGTAGGGCACCGCCGAGGCCGCTGTCGAGGGGTGCGATGGCAAGACGGTCGTCAGCACCGGCGCGGTTGCGATGGCCAGGCCGAGGCCAACCCAGGGCAGCACCGCCAGCGTCGGCGCGCCCCAGCCGCCCGGCCGCGGCGAGGCGCGCGACAGGGCGCGCGCGGCCAGCAGCGCGAATGCCGGCAGCAGCGGAATCAGGTAGTGGGCCTGCTTGCCGCTGATGGCGCTGAAGCCGACGAGGCCCGGCAGCAGCCAGGCCAGGCAGAAGCGCTCGCTGCTGCCGGACTGCCGGCCCAGCCCTGCCAGCGCGCGCCACAGCGGCGGCCAGAGCGACCACGGCAGCAGGATCACCGGCAGCAGCACCAGGTACCAGTACCAGGGGCGCGCGTGCTGGAAGGCCCGGACCATGCGGCCGGCGGTCTGGCCGAGGAAGATGGCCTCGGCATAGCCGGCTCCCCCGCGGCGGGCAGCCGGGATCGCCCAGCAGAGCGCCAGCCCCGCACCCGCAAGAACCGCGACGGTCAGCGGCCCGTACCAATGCCACCAGCCTCGGCGGGGAGCGGGCAGCCACCAGGGGGCCAGCAACGCCACCGGCAGCAGGTACATCAGGATCACCGGCCCCTTGGTGAGGGTGCCGAGGCCGAGGCCGACGGCGTACAGTGCCCAGTTGCCGATCCCTTCCCGGCGAGCGGCTCCGGCCAGTCCGATCAGCGCCAGCAGCACGCTGGTCGTCAGCAGCAGATCGAACATCAGCGCAGTGCCGAAGGGCGCGACGAGTACCGAGCCATAGAAGATCCATGGCGACAGTGCCGGCCGATCGGAATCCTGTGGCCAGAGCAGCCGCTCCAATCGATGGAGCAGCCACAGGTCGAGCAGCGTGGCGAGCGCCGGGACGGCCCGCGCTGCCCAGTCGCTCGGCCCGGCAAGCAGCCACGAAAGGTTGACCAGCCAGAAGAGCAGGGGCGGCTTGTCGGGATAGGCCGTGCCGTTGAGGTGCGGCAGAAGCCAATCGGAACTCAGCCACATGTCCCACGCCACGCTTGCGTAACGCGTCTCGTCGACCGGCGCCAGCGGGCGTGCCCACAGGGCCACCAGGGTGAGCAATGCCCACAGGCCGATCAAGGGCCAAGGGCCGGATAGCCGCCAAGGCCCGGACAGGGGCCAAGCCCTGGACACGGGCCAGGGACTGGACAGGGGCGCCGGTCGGACCATCTCCGCACCTCGATGGACGGGTTGCCGCCAACAGGCGGCTCGCATGTCTGGTCGGATTCTAGGTAGCGATCGGCGAACTGGGCTTAAGCGCGGCTTAGCGCAAGCGTGCGAACGTGGTGGTTGAAACCTAAGTTTTCCTTAAGTGTCGCCATGACACGATGCTGGTGGTCCTGTCTTCCATCCTGCTGCCAGCCGCTCCTGCCGCGATCCTTTCCCCGCCATGACTTTCTCGCCCGGCTTGAACCCCTCGGACCTCGAACCCGCGGGTTCGGCCGCTTCGCGCCCCCTGCCTCGACGTTTCGACCCCGCGCCGCCCCGCACGGCGCTGCCCGGCGGCACGCGCCTGCCGGCCCTCGGCAGCGAAATGCTGGTGCTGCTGGCCGGCCTCTTCTTCGCGCTCACCTGCAACGGCCAGTTCTGGCATGCAGCGCTGGCTGGGCGGAGCGCGACGAGCGGCGGTACCTGGTCCTTCGCCTGTGCGTTGCTGGCCGCATTGGTCGCGATCCATTTCCTGCTCATCGCACCCTTCGCCACGCGCCGCACCGTCAAGCCGCTGCTCTCCATCCTTTTCGTGGCCACCGCATTCGCGACCTACTACATGGATTCCTTCTCCGTGTATCTGGATCCCGGCATGCTGCGCAACGTGCTCGCCACGGAACTGAAGGAGTCGCGCGACCTCCTGACCTGGCGGATGGGCCTGCACCTGGTTATGCAGGCGGGCCCGCCGCTGCTGCTGCTGTGGCTGGTCCCGCTGCGGCGCACGCCGGTGCTGCGGGCCGTCGGCATCCGCTTGCTGTGGCTTGCGGGCGCGCTGCTGCTGGCGGCAGGCGCCATCGGCCTGGCCTACCAGGACCTGTCGTCGCTGATGCGCAACCACAAGGAAGCGCGCTACCTGGTCACGCCGGCGAACTTCCTCTACTCGACTGCACGGGCCCTGACGTCGGCCGCGCCGGGCGCGGCCCAGGCCCGCCTGGAGGTCGGCGGCGACGCCCGGCTCGCCAATTCCCCTCGGGTCGGTGGGAAGCCGGCGCTGTTCGTGATGGTCGTCGGCGAGACCGCACGCGCCGCCAACTGGGGGCTCGGCACCTACGACCGGCAGACCACGCCGGAGCTCGCGCTGCGCAACGTCATCAACTTCGACGCCGTGCGCGCGTGTGGAACCGATACCGAGACCTCGCTGCCCTGCATGTTCGCCGCCGTCGGCAGGCGCGACTACGACGCGGAGCGGATCCGGCGCAGCGACTCGCTGCTGCACATACTGCGCCGCGCCGGCTTCGACGTGATCTGGCGGGACAACAACACCGGCTGCAAGGGGGTCTGTGCCGGTCTTGAAGAGGAGCGCGTGGATCGGCAATCCTTCGCGGACCTGTGCGCCGAAGGCGCTTGCCTGGACGAGGCGCTGCTGCGCGGCATGGACGACGTGCTGCGCGATCACAAGGGCAACCTGTTCGTGGTTCTTCACCAGATGGGCAGTCACGGGCCGGCGTACTTCAACCGCTATCCGCCGGAGTTCCGCCGCTTCACCCCGAGCTGCGATACCGCGGACCTGCGCGCCTGCTCCCGGCAGGAAATCGTCAATGCCTATGACAATTCGATCCTCTACACCGACCACTTCCTGGCGCGGCTGCTCGACTTCCTGGTCGCGAAGCAGCCCGACTACGACACCGCGCTGCTCTACGTGTCCGATCACGGCGAATCGCTCGGGGAGGCCGGCCTCTACCTGCACGGCATCCCCTATGCGGTTGCCCCGTCGGTCCAAAAGGAAGTGCCGATGGTGATGTGGCTCTCGCCCGGGTTCAGCGCCGCCTACGGGCTCGACCAGGCCTGCCTCCGGCGCCAGGCCCGCCTGCCGATGTCCCATGACAACCTGTTCCACTCGGTGCTGGGCATGCTCGACGTCGTGACGAGTGCCCGGGATTCATCGCTGGATTTGAGTCTTCCGTGCCACGCGGGGTGACACTGCGCACGCACGTCGTGCTGATCCGCGGTCTGCTGGCATTGGCGGCATTGCTGGCCCACCATTCCGGGGCAGACCAGGCGGTGACCGGCTGGTTCTTCGATCCGGCCAGCGGCGGCTTCCCGGCCCGGCGCTCGACGCTGGTCGAGCTGCTCGGCCATCGGCTGGCCAATCTGCTGGTGGTCGTGCTCTTTGCCGTGCTGGCCGGCATGGGGATCATCGCCACCCGCTGGCAGCCGCTGCAGCGACACGCCCGCTTGCTTCTCACGACGGCGGCGGCGCTCGCGGCGGGCCCGATGCTGGTGGTCGCCCTGAAAGACCTCACCACGCCGAGGTGCCCGTGGTCGCTGGTGCAGTATGGAGG
>JAEWAG010000192.1 GCA_023391775.1 Pseudomonadota bacterium
CGTCCGGCGCGATGGGCATCGGCACCTCGCGCACCTCCAATTCGGGCAGGGCCGGGGCCGGCTGGGCCGGCTGGGGGAGCGGAACCGGCACCTCGACTGCACCCACCGGTGCAGCCGTCTCGACCGGCGCTGCAGAGCGCGCAGCCGGCGCGGGGGCCGTGGCAGGTGTGGCCACGACAGCCGGCGCGCCAGGCACGGCCGCGGCCTCGCCGCCCGGCACACCCTCGCCTTCGTCCGCATCCTGCCGCGAAACAAAGCCGATGCCGACGCGCCCGCCTCCACCCTCGGACGCTTCCGGTGGGGGTGGCAGCAGGGATTGCAGGTAGGCCACCCACGCCAGCAGCAGCGCGAACAGCACATGCAGCAGCAGGCTGCCGGCCCAGGACATGCCCCGCAGGGGCCGCTCTTCCGGCGGTGGCGGTTCCCAGCCCTGGCGGGACAATGACAGCAAGGCCTGCCAGCGGCCCAGTTCCTCGCCACGCTCGGGCGCACGCGGACTGCGAGCGGCTAACAGCGCCAGCAGGTCGCCAGCGCGCAACGCCAGGGGCACGCCCGCCGCGGCGCGTGCCTTGACCCACAGCGCCCAGCCGTACGGCAGGCCGGTGTGGCGCTCGCGCGGGACGCGGTTCCCCGCACGCGCGTTGAGCGCCTGGATGATGTCCCCCGCCCGCGTCACGCCGGGGCGCCGCGTCAGCCAGCGCTACCGCGCGGCATGTACGGCGCCGAGCCGGTGTCGTGGTCGGTGGCGTCGCGCACCGCGGTGATGCCGGGCACTCGCGCCATCAGCGTCTTCTCGATGCCCTGCTTGAGGGTGACGTCGGCCATGCCGCAACCGTGGCAGCCGCCGCCGAAGCTCAGCAGCACCACGCCGTCGGCGGAGACTTCCTGCACCGTCGCCCGGCCGCCATGCGAGGCCAGCTGCGGGTTGATCTCGTTCTCCATCACCCAGCGCACGCGCTCGACCAGGGAGGCGGCATCGCCCGGCGCCTGGCCCTTGATCTTGGGGGCGCGGATGGTCAGCTGCGCGCCGGCACCCTGGAACACGTAGTCGATCTCGGCCCCGTCCAGCCAGGCCACGCTGTCGGCGGCCACATAGAGAGTGAAGCCGTTGCAGTCCACGGCCCATTCGTCGCCGGCCAGTTCCGCCGGCTCGGCGAACTCCAGCCGCGCGTCGGCGCGCGGCGTGCCTGCTTCCACGGCACTCAGGCGCACGCCCAGGCCGGGGATGCCCTCGCGCTCGACCAGCTTGCGGAAGTGCGACTGTGCGGTGTCTGAAATATTGATCATGCGGGTATTCTAGCCCCGTCCCGGCCCCACCCGCGGCCGGTATGACACGCCCTGCCGCAACGCTGCGTGCACGGCTTCGCGGGGATCATCGGCCCGCACATGGAGAGCCGCATGACAGATCTCATCGCCCTGGCGCAGGCGCGCTGCACGCCGCGACGCGGGGAAGGCCACCGCCTGGGCCCGGCCCGGGTGGCCGAACTGCTGGCCCAGTTGCCGGGGTGGGAGGTGGTCGAAGACGGCCGCGCCCTGGTGCGCACCTTCCGCTTCGACAACTACCACCGCACCATGGCCTTCGTGAACGCGCTGGCCTGGATCGCCCACCGGGAGGACCACCACCCGGACCTCGGCGTGCATTACGACCGCTGCGTGGTGCGGTTCTCCACCCACGACGTGGACGGACTGAGCGAGAACGACTTCATCTGCGCGGCCAAGGCCGCCGCCCTGCTCGAGGACTGACCCATGCCCCGCTCCCCGCTCCTGGCCTGCGCCGGCCTGGTCCCGCTCCTGCTGCTGGCCGCCTGCGGCGACCGCGACCCGGCCCCGGCGACCGCGCCGGTGCCGCCGCCGACCGAAGTGGCGGCCATCGACACCCCGCCTCCCCAGTACCCGATCGAGCTGGCCTGCGCCGGGGTGGGTGGCCAGAGCGTGCTGACCGTGGAGGTCGGCACCGAGGGCATCCCGACCCGCGTGGTCGTGCTGCGTTCCAGCGGCAGCGGCGACCTGGACCGCCTGGCCCAGGAAGCCGTGCAGGGCTGGAAGTTCCGCGCCGCCACCCGCGGCGGACAGCCGGTGGCACGCACCATCCAGGTCCCGGTGAACTTCAACGCGCCGCAAGTGCGCCCGGACGAGTGCTTTGCCCTGGACGCCGGACGTCGGCCCTGATCCAACTTCCCCACCCAAGGCCGTTGTGAATGCCTGACTTTTCCGCACCCGGAGTGCTTGTCGCGCTGGCGGTGACCCTGGCGGCCGGCCTGGCGACCGGGCTTGGCAGCCTGCTGGTGATCTTCGCCCGGGGACCCAACCCGCGCCTGCTCGCTTTCGGCCTGGCCTTCGCCGGCGGCGCGATGGTCTATGTCTCCCTGTCCGAGATCCTCAACAAGTCGATCGCCTCCTTCAGCCTGGCGTACGGCGACAAGGCCGGGTTCGCCTGGGCGACCGCCGCCTTCCTCGCCGGCATGGTCGTGATCATGCTGATCGACCGGCTGGTGCCGAACCCGCACGACAGCCTCACCAGCGACGACCCGGACCTGCGCGGCCAGAATCGCGACTACATCCGCCGGGTCGGGCTGATGACCGCGGTGGCGATTACCGCGCACAACTTCCCCGAGGGGCTGGCAACCTTCTTCGCCACGCTGGAAAGCCCGGCCGTGGGCCTTCCGCTGGCCTTTGCCATCGCCATCCACAACGTGCCGGAGGGCATCGCCATCGCCGTGCCGGTGTATTACGCCACCGGCAGCAAGGGCTATGCCTTCATCGCCAGCCTGCTGTCCGGGCTGGCCGAGCCGGTGGGTGCGGCGGTCGGCTATGCGCTTCTTTCAAGCGTCATGACCGACGCTGTGTTCGGCGCGGTGTTCGGCATCATCGCCGGGGTCATGGTGTTCCTGGCCATCGACGAACTGCTGCCGGCGGCCAAGCGCTACGGCAAGGGCCACGAGACGGTCTACGGCCTGGTCAGCGGGATGGGCGTGCTGGCCGTGAGCCTGGTGCTCTTCAAGTGGTGAACGGCGCGACCGGCTAGTCCAGCCGATCCAGCACCTCGCGCAGCTCCGGTGGCAGCGGCGCGTTGAGGGTGTACGGCGTGCGCCCGTCGTCCAGTGCGAATTCCAGCGATGCGGCGTGCAGGAACAGCCGGCGCAGCCCGGCCTTGTCGCGCAGCCGCCGGTTCACTTCCGTATCGCCGTACTTGTCGTCGCCCGCCACCGGGTGGCCGATGTGCAGGGCGTGGACGCGGATCTGGTGGGTGCGGCCGGTATCGATCCGCACCTCGCAGTAGGACTGGCCGCCACGCCGCTCCAGCGTCCGGAAGTGGCTGAGCGAGGGCTTGCCGGACGGGTCGACCTGGACATGTCGCTCGCCGCCCTGCCGCAGCCCGACGTGCAGCGGCGCGTCCACGCTCATGGTGCCGTCCGGCATGCGCCCGGCCAGCAGGGTCAGGTAGCGCTTGCGGATGCCGCCGCCGGTGCCGCCCTCGCGCATCAGCGCCTGCAGCTCGGACAGCGCCGAGCGCTTCTTGGCCACCACCAGCACGCCGGAGGTGTCGCGGTCCAGGCGGTGGGCCAGCTCCAGGGTCTGGCCCGGGCGCAGTGCGCGCAGGGTCTCGATGGCGCCGAAACTGATCCCGCTGCCGCCGTGGCTGGCCACGCCCGATGGCTTGTCGATCACGAGGATACGCGCATCTTCGAAGACGATCGAGGCTTCCATGCGCTGCAGCAGCCCCGGCGCCGGGGTTCCACGCTCGGCCTCGGTCTCGATCCGGACCGGCGGAATGCGGACCTCGTCGCCTCCGGCCAGCTTGCGTTCGGCCTTGGCGCGACCGCCGTTGACCCGCACCTGTCCGCTGCGCACCAGCTTGTACACCAGGCTGCGCGGGGCACCCTTGAGCTGGCCCAGCAGGAAGTTGTCCAGGCGCTGGCCATCACGGTCTTCGGGCACCTTGACGGTGCGGGCTCCAGCCCGGGGTGTGGCATCAGTCATCGGGTGCTAATTCTGTTAGACTCGGGCGGCGATGTAAGGGTTTGATTCCGCTGGAAGAAGTTGCAGGGCCGAAAGCCCGGGCTTCCCGC
>JAEWAG010000196.1 GCA_023391775.1 Pseudomonadota bacterium
ACGCCCCACAGCACGAAGGTGCCGGCGGTGACCGCCAGGCCGCGACGGTCCACGCCGATGGCGGAAGGCGCGCTCACCGGCGCAGGACCCGGCCGAGGGTGATGGTCACCACGCCGGCGAGGATCACCGCCATCGCGCCCAGGTCATTGACCGTGAACCGCTCCCCGGCCAGCCACGCACCCAGGCCCACGGCGATCACCGGGTTGACGTAGGCATAGCTGCTGACCAGCACCGGGCGCACGTGGTGCAACAGCCAGACATAGGTGCTGAAAGCCACGATCGAACCGAACACCGCCAGGTACACCAGTGCCAGGGTGCCGTGCAGGGTCGGGTCCACCCGCAGCGGCTCGCCGCGCAGCAGGCCGGCGGCCAGCAGCATCACCCCGCCACACAGCATCTGCCCGGCGGCGGCCATGAACGGCGACGGCAGGTCGCGCCCACGCGACCACACCGAGCCAAAGGCCCAGCCGATGGGCGCCACCAGCAGGAACACCAGCCCGGCCGGCGTGGCGGCCAGGCTGCTGCCGGCATTGAGCCAGACCACGCCGGCAAAGCCGATCGCGATGCCAAGCCATTCCATGCGCGTGGGCCGCTGCCCGAAGATCGCGCCGAACACGCCCATCCACAGCGGCACCGAGGCAACCGCCACCGCGGCCAGTCCCGATGACACGCTCTGCTCGGCCAGCACCACGCAGCCGTTGCCCAGCAGCAGGAGCAGCAGGCCCATCACTGCCAGGTTCTTCCACTGCGACGGGGAGGGCGCGGCCACGCCGCGCCAGCGCAGGAACGCGTACATGGCCGCACCGGCGACGATGAAGCGCGCGCCGGAGACGGCCATCAGCGGCGGCCAGCCGCCCTCCAGTGCGAAGCGGATGCCGAGATAGGTCGATCCCCACACCACGTAGACGATGGCAAGGGCGAAGACGACGGCCAGGCCGGCGGCACGTGCCGGGGCCCGCGCGAGGGCGGTCATAAGGGCTCGAGGGGGAAGGAGCAGACGCTGCGATTCTACCGCCGCCGGCGACGGCCCGAGGGTGACGGAAGGCACGGGCGGTGCCCGCGCATGCATGCGAAACACTGTTCCGCCGACGGCTGAAGGCACGCGCAATGCAGGCCTTCCCGGGCCTTGTCCGCCCCCCCGGGGCGGCGCATATTCGGCTGCACTACCTTTGTCCGGAGCGGAACATGAAACCGAAGTCCCTCGTCCTGCTGCTGGCCCTCGCCGCCGCCCCGGCGAGCGTACTGGCGGCCAATGTGACCGACCCCGATGCGCCCCGCAGCGTGGCCGGCGACACGGTGAGCGTGTCCTGGGCCGACCCGTCCAGCTTCTCCGACCTGCGCTATAGCGGCAACCGCTGGGCCGCCGCCCAGGGCGACTGGGTCAACCAGCTCGCGCAGTACCTCCAGAAGCGTGCCGCCGCCCGCCTGCCGGAAGGTGCGCGCATGGAAGTGACCATCACCGACGTGCAGCGCGCCGGCCGCTACGAGCCGTGGTTGGGCATGCAGTACGACCAGGTCCGGATCATGCGCGACACCTATCCGCCGCGGATGAAGCTGGACGTGCGCATCACCGGTGCCGACGGCCAGGTACTGGCCGAGGGTGAGCGCAAGCTGCAGGACACCGGCTACCTGCAGCGCACCGCCACCAACGACAGCGACGTGCTGCGTTACGAAAAGCGCATGATCGACGACTGGCTGCGCCGCGAACTGCCGCCCGCGGTGTGATCCCGCCGGCGGCCCGGGCGCAGAAGTCCGGTGCCAGCGCCTGCTCGATCTGCTCCAGGCGCAGGTTGGTGTAGTTCTTGGCCAGTTCCGCATGCATCCGGCTGCGCACCTCCTCGTGCAGCAGCGGGCGGATCTGGCCCAGGGTCTGCGGGTCGGCCGTCAGCACCAGGCAATCGAAGCGGCCGGCCAGCGCGTCCTGGTTGAGGCGCTGCGCGAGCTGGCGCGCGAACGACTGCTCCTCCGCCTCCTGGGCGGTGGTTTCGGTCGGCAGGACGCCCGGCATCTCGCCCTCGGCCGGGTCCAGGACGATGGACTCTTCCTGGCGCAGGCGCGTCTTTCCGTCCTCGGTTCCCAGACTGATGAAGATCCGCGCCGACGTACCATCGGCCACCATCACCCAGGCGCCACGGGGAATCCTTCGCATGTCGTCTCCTGATACGGGGGTACCGGGCCAGCGTAGGCAGGGCGGTGTTAGCAACCTGCGCACGCCGTGTCACGGGCGCGTCGGGCCGGTTCCCGCACCGGCGCTGCTGCGGCATGCTGGCCTGCCCGCCCTCCGGAGATGTCCATGAGCCGTTTCGACCTCACCCCGCCCGACGCCGCCCGGCGCGAACAGGTGGCTGCGGCGCTGTCTGCCGAGGAACGCCACGTGCTGCTGGAGCACGGCACCGAGCGCCCGTTCTGCGGCGTGTTCCTGGACAACAAGCGCGAAGGCACCTACGTTTGCCGGCTGTGCGGGCTGCCGCTGTTCCGCTCCTCGGCCAAGTTCGACTCGGGCACCGGCTGGCCGAGCTTCTTCCAGCCGTATGACGAGGCCCACATCGGCCGCGTGCGCGATACCAGCTACGGCATGATCCGCACGGAGATCGTCTGCGCCCGCTGCGGCAGCCACATGGGCCATGTGTTCCCGGACGGCCCGCCGCCGACCGGCGAGCGCCACTGCCTCAATTCGGTTTCCCTGGACTTCGTCGACGCAGGACAGCCCCTGCCCGACCTGCTGGGCCGGGGCGGGCCCGAGGCCGGTCCGGCCTGACGGCCGGCGCGATGAGTGCCCGGGTGCCGACCCGGGCGGCTTCACGCCACGGCTGCCGCGGCATCGCTAGCGTGCCGGGAAACTCCCCCGGGAATGACGCGATGCGCCTGCTGGTCCTGCTTTCCGCCCTGGCCATGCCGATAGTCTCCTGGATCTCGCAGATGGGCCTGTTCGGCCCGGACAACGGCGAGATCTCCGACCGCTATCCCACCCTGCTGGTGGCTGCCGGCTATGCCTTCTCCATCTGGAGCCTGATCTTCCTGCTGGACCTGGTGCACGCGGTGCGCCAGCTGCGCGGCACGGGGCGCCAGGACGCACTGTTGGGGCGCATCGCCCCGGCCACCGCAGCCGGCTTCGTACTCACCACGGTATGGATGCCGCTGTTCTCGCAGGGCCTGTTCGCGGTGTGCCTGCTGGTGATCTTCGGCGCGCTGGCCTGCCTGGCCTGGGTGGCGGTGCAGCTGTCCGACGCCGGCCCGCGCGGCGGCACCCATTTCTGGTCGTGGCTGGCGATCTCGCTGCACGCCGGCTGGCTGACCCTGGCCGCGTTCCTCAACCTTGCCCAGGCCGCGCTGGCCTTCGGCTGGACCGAAGAGCAGGCCCAGCTGGTGCCATCGCTGCTGTTGCTGGCGGCCGCCACCGCATTGCTGCTGTGGCTCAACGCACGCATGCGCGGCAACCTCGCCTACGCCGCCGCGGCGCTGTGGGGCCTGGTGGCGGTGTGGCACCGCCAGTCCGGGGCCACCCTGCCCGGCTCCGACGTCACCGCCATGGTGGCGGTTGCGATGGCGGTGCTGCTGGTGGCCCAGACGGCGTGGCTGCTGCTGCGCGCGCGGCGCCACGCACAGGCGCCGGACC
>JAEWAG010000202.1 GCA_023391775.1 Pseudomonadota bacterium
GCCGGGGGGCGGTGTCGCTGCGCGGCGGAGCCAGGGGCGCAGGGGCCGGCGGCGCGGGCGGGCGCAGGCGCTGGTTGCCGAAGTCGCGGTACACCGCGTCCCCATCGGCGCCCAGGCGCTTGAACAGACCGGCGACGTCGTCGTCGCAGGAGGCCGTGTCCGGCTTGCGTGATTTGCTCATGGAAGCTCGCTCAGGAAGCCCGGGACAGCACGAAGCTGTCCACATGGTTTACATCGGCTTCCGTGCACTGGACGTCGAGTACCGGTGCCGTGCCCGCAGCACGGAACCAGGCACGGTAGACGCCTTCCAGGAATGCGGCCAGCCAGGGGCGGTCGCGGCCACCGGCGGCCGCCAGCGGCGACCCGAAATGGCGGATGCCGACATGGTCGGCCTGCTCCTGGAACTCCACCCGGCCCCAGTCCAGGCGTGCCCACACCGCGTTGGCCGCGTCCTGCAGCGCTTCGAGGGTGGGGACTTCCGGCAGCGGGCAAGCGGCGGCGAAGCGCTCGCCGAGCCGCGCCATCAGGCGGGACCGGTCGCTCTCGTCCAGCCCCTGCTCCAGTTCTTCGCACAACGCGCGGATGAAGCCCTGCCATTGCAGGGCGCAACTACGGGATCGGTAGTGGTCCAGCAAATCTGTCGGGATCATCGCGCCTGCCCCCAGGCAGCCAGGGCCGGAAGTGTCGGAAGTATCGGATTGCCGGCTCCCGGCGGGAACTCCGACGGACGGCACGTACAAAATATGCGAAGCAGTTCGCAAAAACCAGTAAAACAATCCATCAATTGTCAATACGCGTCCGAACGGAATCTGCCCACGGCAGCTTCCGACGCAGCGCGTCAGCCGCCCTGGGCGAGCCCTTCCACCACCGGCGGCTCCACGCCGAACACCTGGCGCAGGTAGGACAGGTAGCCGGCGTCGTCGACCATGGTCTTGCCCGGCGTGTCGCTGAGCTTGGCCACCGGCTGGCCGTTGCAGCGGACCATCTTCAGCACGATCTGCAGCGGCCTGGGGCCGAGGTCGTTGGTGAGGTTGGTGCCCACGCCGAAGGACATCCGGCAGCGGCCGCGGAAGTGGTCGTACAGGGCCATGACCCGCTCGATGTCCAGGCCGTCGCTGAACACCAGGGTCTTGGTGCGTGGGTCGATCCGGTGCGCCTGCAGGTGGGCGATGATCCGCTCGCCCCACTCGAACGGGTCGCCCGAGTCGTGGCGCATGCCGTCGAACAGCTTGCAGAAGTACAGGTCGAAGTCGCGCAGGAACGCGTCCAGGCCGATCACGTCGGTCAGGGCCACGCCGAGGTCGCCGCGGTACTCGCGCGCCCAGGTGTCGAACGCGGCCACCTGCGAGTCGCGCAGGCGCGGCCCCAGGGCCTGGAACGCCTGCAGCCACTCGTGCGCCATCGTGCCCTGCGGCACCAGGTCCAGCTGGCGCGCGAAGTGCACGTTGGAGGTGCCGACGAAATGCGAGCCAAACTCGGCGCGCAGGTGCGGCAGCACCTCGCCGTGCCAGGCGTGCGAATAGCGGCGGCGGGTGCCGAAGTCGGTGATCACGCAATCCTCGAAACCCACCGCCTCCCGCAGCCGCGCGGTCTTGGCGCGGATCCGGCGCAGGCCCTCCTCGCGGTCGGCCGGCCCGAAGGTGCCGGTCATGTACAGCTCGCTGATGATCGCCAGCAGCGGCACCTCGAACAGGATCGTATGCAGCCACGGCCCGCGCAGGCGCAGCTCGATGCCGCCGTTCTCGTCCGGATTCGCGCGCAGCTGCACGTACTTGCGGTCGAAGTGGAACAGGCCGAGGAAATCGACGAAGTCCGGCTTGAGGAAGCGCAGGCCGCGCAGGTAGTCCAGCTCCGCGGGGGTGGCACGCAGGGCGCACAGCGCGTCGATCTGCCCGGAGATCGCGTCCAGGAACGGCAACAGGTCCACGCCGGGGGAGCGGCAGCGGAACAGGTACTCGACCTGCGCGCCGGGATGCTGGTGCAGCACCGCCTGCATCATCGTCAGCTTGTAGAGGTCGGTGTCCAGCAGCGAGGGGATGATCTGCATGCGCGCCTCCACGGCGATCAGCGGCGCGGCCACATGCGGGGCAGGCGCGCCAGGAAGTGGGCCCAGATCGCCGCGAACACCGCCGCGCGCACCAGCACGGCGCGGTCGGGCGCCTCGAACCGGCGGAAGTAGCGCCACAGGCCGCGATGCTTGTGCCACTCCACGAACAGCGGCCGCGAGCGGCTGGACACGCCGCGCACGTGCAGCACCGACACATCGTTGGCCACCGCCACCAGCGCCCCGGCCTGGCGCGCGCGGCGGCACAGGTCCAGGTCCTCGGCGTGCAGGCGGTAGCCCTCGTCCAGGCCCTCGATACGCTCGAACAGCCCGCGCGGCATCAGCATCAGCGCGCCGGATACCGCATCCACCGGCTGCAGCACCTGCTGCGGGGCGGCCGCGACCTCGAGCCGGGCGCCGGCGGCCGGGTCGCGGAGCATGGCGGCGAAATCCGGGTCGCGCCGGCGCGCGGCGCCATCATGCACGCCGTCCTCGCCGTACAGGTCCGCGCCGAGCAGGCACGGGCCACCGTGGGCGATGGCGTGTGCGCGCAGGCGCCACAGCGAGTCGCGTTCCACCTGCAGGTCCGGGTTGACGAAGGCCAGCCAGGGCGCGTCGCTGTCGGCCGCGCCCTGGTTGCAGGCCACGGCGAAGCCGGGATTGTCGGGGTTGGCGATGAAGCGCACCCGCGGATCGGCCAGTGCATGCTGGCGGGCGATCTCCAGGGGGGCATCGTCCGAGGCGTTGTCCACGACCCGGATCTGGGCCACGC
>JAEWAG010000203.1 GCA_023391775.1 Pseudomonadota bacterium
GCCCGGACCCGGCCCGCCCGGGCGCGGATGCGACGCCGGCCACACGGCAGCCGGACAATAATGGCCCCCCCTTCCCCCGCAGGACCCGCACATGGGCCAATGGATCCAGCTCCAGACGCCGCGTGGCCAGGTCGCCACCTGGCAGGCCGGCCCGCCCTCGGCCCCGCGCGGGGGGCGGGTCGTGCTCCAGGAGATCTTAGGGGTCAACCCGCACATGCGCGCGGTGGCCGAGGACTTCGTTGCCGAAGGTTACGCCGTGCTGGCGCCGGCCTTCTTCGATCCGCTGGAGCGCGGCGTGGAGCTGGGCTACGACGAGGCCGGTTTCGCCCGTGGGCGGCAGCTGGCCGGCGAGCTGGGCTTCGATGCGGCGCTGGACATCGTCGCGGCGGCGGCCCGGCGCCTGCAGGCCTTCCTTGACGCCTTCGCCGACCGCCACCGGGTGGGCACGGTGGGCTACTGCTGGGGCGGCACGGTCGCCATGCTGTCCGCGCTCAGGCTCGGCCTGCCCTCGGTCAGCTACTACGGGGCACGCAACGCGGCGTTCCTGGAGGATCCGGCACTGGTCGCCGCGCCGGCAGCGCCGGTGATGTTCCACTTCGGCGAGCAGGACGCGGCCATCCCGCCGGACGTGGTCCAGGCCCATCGCCGCCAGCTGCCGGCCATGCCGGTGCATACCTACCCGGCCGGCCACGCTTTCAACCGCGAGGTGGACCCGGGCGCCTACGACAAGCCCAGCGCCCGCCTTGCGCGCGAGCGCACCCTGGACTTCATCACGGAACACCTGAAATGAGCGACGGCTTCGAGCTTGACCCGCGGCTTGCCGCCGACAGCGTGTTCGTGGCCGACGGCCCGCTGTCCCAGGTGCGGCTGATGGACGACACCCGCTTCCCCTGGCTGCTGCTGGTGCCGCGGGTACCCGGGGCGCGCGAGTGGATCGACCTGGATGGCAACCAGCAGCGCCTGCTGCTGGCCGAACTCAACCGCGCTTCCCAGTTGCTGCGGTCCGCCCCCGGGGTGGAGAAGCTCAATATCGGCGCGCTGGGCAACATCGTTTCCCAGTTGCACGTGCACCTGGTCGGCCGCCATCCGGGGGACGAGGCCTGGCCGGGGCCGGTCTGGGGCAGCGGCAGCGCCCGCCGGCATGAACCCGACGCACTGGCGCTGGCTGCCGCGCACTGGCGTTCACGGCTAGGATAGGCGCCCCTTTCCAGCCGGTTCCGCGCCATGGGTTCCAACGTGTTCGCCGCCCTTGTCCTGATCGCCGTGGGCCTGTTCTTCCTGGCCCGCAACCTGGGCTGGATCGACACCGGCCTGGGCCACCTGCTGGCGACCTGGTGGCCGGCGCTGCTGGTGGCGGTGGGCGTGGCGATGCTGCTCAAGCGCAAGTAAGCCGGCCTGGCCGCATGCGCGATCAAGCCGCGCGTTCCGCGTGGGCAGCGAAAAACTGACTTCCGGCACCTGGATCCGCCCAGGCGGGCGCGCATCATGGCTCGACCCTCGAGGACGCCCGCCATGCACCGTCACCTGATCCCCGCCGTCATCCTCATCGTGCTGGGCACGCTGTTCCTGCTGGACACCCTCGGCGCCGGAATCGATGCGGGCCGCCTGCTGGCCACGTGGTGGCCGCTGCTGCTGATCGGCGCAGGCATCGCCCGGCTGGTACCGCAGGCCCGGAACCCGAGGCCGTCCTGATCCCGCGCCGCGACGCGCGCGCCGACCCCGGTCCAGCCAGCAAAAAGGCGCGGAAATCCGCGCCTTTTTTCCTGTCGCCGCCGGCAGTTCCGCCTCAGGTGCGCGGGAGGGTCACTCCGGTCTGGCCCTGGTACTTGCCACCGCGGTCCTTGTACGAGGTCTCGCACACGTCGTCCGCGTCGGACTGGAAGAACAGCATCTGCGCCACGCCCTCGTTGGCGTAGATGCGCGCAGGCAGCGGTGTGGTGTTGGAGAACTCCAGGGTCACATGGCCCTCCCACTCCGGTTCCAGCGGGGTCACGTTGACGATGATCCCGCAGCGCGCGTACGTGCTCTTGCCCAGGCACACCACCAGCACGTCGCGCGGGATGCGGAAGTACTCGACCGTGCGCGCCAGGGCGAAGGAGTTCGGCGGGATGATGCACTCGTCGCCGACCACGTCCACAAAACTCTTCGGGTCGAAGTGCTTGGGATCGACGATGGTGGAGTTGATGTTGGTGAACACCTTGAACTCGCGCGAGCAGCGCACGTCGTAGCCGTAGCTGGAGGTGCCGTAGCTGACGATGCGCTCGCCGTTGGCCTGCTTGACCTGCCCGGCCTCGAACGGCTCGATCATGCCGCCGGGTCGTTCGGACATGCGGCGGATCCAGCGGTCGCTCTTGATGCTCATGCGGTGATTCCCAGGGCGCCCCGGCCCGTGATCCAGCGATTGTAATGGGGTCGGCTGCGGCACGTCACATGGCCTGCGGCCTGCGATGCGCCACGGCCGGACACGATCAGCCCAGGCTGGCGCTGATCGGGATCGACGCGCGCGGGCGACGCGCCAGTTCGGTGGCGACCGCCTGTGCCGCGGCCTGGTTGGCCTGGGCGGGCGGGGTACCCGGCGCGGCGGCCACCACCGGCGAACCGGTATCACCCTGCTCGCGGATGCGCAGGTCCAGCGGCAGCGAACCCAGCAGCGGCACGCCGTAGCGCGCGGCCATGGCCTGCCCGCCGCCCTGGCCGAACACGTGCTCGGCGTGGCCGCAGTTGCTGCACACGTGCACCGCCATGTTCTCGATGATGCCCAGCACCGGGATGTCGACCTTGCCGAACATGCCCACCGCCTTGCGCGCGTCGAGGGTGGCGATCTCCTGGGGCGTGGTCACGATCACCGCACCGGCCACCGGGATCTTCTGCGCCAGGGTGAGCTGGATGTCGCCGGTGCCCGGCGGCAGGTCCACCAGCAGGTAGTCCAGGTCGTTCCAGAGGCTGTCGGTGAACAGCTGCATCAGCGCCGAAGTGGCCATCGGCCCGCGCCAGATCATTGGAGTGTCCTGCTCGACCAGCAGGCCGATGGACATGGCCTCGATACCGAACGCGCGCATCGGCTCGATCGACTTGCCATCCGGGCTCTCCGGCCGGCCGGACAGGCCCAGCATCGCCGGAACACTCGGCCCGTACACGTCGGCATCAAGCACGCCCACGCGCGCACCGAGCTGTTGCAGCGCAAGCGCGAGGTTGACCGTGGTGGTCGACTTGCCGACACCGCCCTTGCCCGAGCCGACCGCGATCACGTTGCGGATGCGCGGATGCGGGGCGAGCCCGCCCTGCACGCTGTGCGCCCCGACGCGGGTTCGCAGGGCGAAAGACTCCAGGCGCAACCCCGCTCCGGCCAGTGCGGCCTCGACGACGCGTTCGACCTGGGCCGACCATTCGCTTCCGAATGGGAACCCCGCCAGCCCGTCAAGCCGGATTCCGCCCTCGCCGCCGACCTGCACATCCCACCGCAGAACCGGGCTGGCCAACCTCCCGTTGCCCGCCGGATCTTCAAGCACGGCAAGGGTTTCAATCACTTTTTCAGTCACAGTCATGGAGTCCGCAGGCCATCCCTAATAGTTAATTGTGACAACTGATGCAAAGGTAATTAAAAGCGTGTTAAGGTCCAAGACAGGCCATGTTTTGGCCTCATTCAGGTGAGCGGTGCGCCTGTCGCCCCGACACTGTCACAGATCAACCTTAGGGGATCCCCCACGCATGAACACGCGATTCGCTCCCAAGCGTAGCCGCCTGACGGCCGCCCTGCTGACCTCGCTGATGCTGCCCGCCGGCCTGGCCGCGGCACAGGAACCGCAGCAGGACAACGACGCGGCGCCCGCCGTCGCCCAGTCCGGCTCCAGTGCCACCAACCTTGACCGCGTTTCGGTCGTCGGTTCGCGCATCAAGCGCGCGGAGATCGAAGGCCCGGCCCCGGTCACCGTCATCACCCGTGCGGACATCGACCGCGAAGGCTTCCAGACCGTCGGCGACATGCTGCAGACGCTGAGCCAGAACACCAGCAGCTCGTTCACCGGCGACCTGGGCGTGACCGGCTTCACCCCGAATGCCCAGGTGGTCAACCTGCGCAACCTGGGTCCGGGCTACACCCTGACCCTGATCAACGGCCGCCGTCCCCCGCAGTACCCGCAGCCGTACAACCGCGACAACAACGTGGTCAACATCGCCGCGATCCCGACCTCGATCGTGGAGCGCATCGAAGTCCTCACCGGCGGCGCCTCGGCCATCTACGGCTCCGACGCGGTGGCAGGCGTGGTCAACATCGTCCTGAAGGAGAACTTCGACGGCAACTACGCCAAGCTGACCGTCGGCACCACCGAGGAAGGCGGCGGCGACTCGGTCGACTTCGAGGTCTCCGGTGGCAAGACCGGTGACCGCTGGAGCGCCGTGTGGGCCTTCCAGTACGGCGACCGCGAGCCGGTTTTCGCCAGCCAGCGCGAACTCCTGTCCGACAACCGCAACGGTCCGCTGGGTGACCTGGCCAACCCCTCGCTGTCGCACGTCGCCATCCGTGGCGCCAACGTGGGCGACGGCGCGGTCGGCACCAACGCCTTCTTCCCGGGCGCGGCCGCCTGCGAAGCGATGAACATGGTCGCCTTCGCACATCCGACCCGCGGCGACGTCTGCGGCGCGTTCGACACCAGCGCCTCGCGTTCGATCTCCAACAAGCGCCGCTTCTACTCGGCGTATGGCTACGGCACCTTCGACGTGACCGACACCACGCGCCTGTTCGCCAGCGCCAACTACTACACCACCGAAGCCAAGTCCAGCGGCGGCACCGAGTTCTGGGGCACCAGCGGCGACCAGTTCAACCGCACTTCCGCCGGCGGCACCTCGGTGTACTACTACGACACCACCGCGCAGAACTTCCTGCAGCTGCAGCGCATCTTCACCCCGGGCGAGCTCGGTGGCGCCGAAGCAGCCAGCACCATCTACGACGAGACGATGTACGACGTCGCCTTCGGTGCGCAGGGCATGTTCGGCGACCGCTTCGACTGGGAAGCCAGCGTCAACTACGGCAAGTACGAGTACGAAGCCGACCGCCCGCGCCTGCTGGCCAAGGCCGTGCACGACTACTTCCTGGGCGAGCGCCTGGGCTACGTGAGCGGCTACGCTGCCCACACCCTGAACCTGGACCGCTGGAACGCGCCGATCACCCCGGAGATCTACCGTTCCTTCGCCACCCGCGTGGTCAACCGCGGCGAGACCACCACTGCCAACGCCAACTTCAACGTCAGCGGCGACCTGTTCGAGCTGCCGGCCGGCGCCGTCGGCTTCGCCGGCGTAGTGGAGTGGAACCGCGCGACCACCGACCTGCTCAGCGATCCGCGCACCAACCAGCTGCGTCCGCTGGACGACCAGACCATCTACAACCTGACCAGCTCGGGCGAAACCCATGGCGAGCGTGACCGTTACGCCATCGGCGCCGAGTTCCGCGTGCCGATCCTGGACAGCCTGAGCGCCCAGATCGCCGCCCGTTGGGACAAGTACGACGACATCTCCAGCGTCGACGCTGCCACCACCTACAACTTCGGCCTCGAGTGGCGTCCGGTCGACTCGCTGCTGGTCCGCGGCTCGTATGCCACCAGCTTCCGCGCCCCGGACATGCAGCTGGTCTTCGCCGAACGCGCCGCTTCGTACTCGTCGATCCTCGACGAGTACGCCTGCCGTGCTGGCGTCGGCACCGGTGCCACCGAAGGTCCGCGTACCCGCACCCAGTGCAACACCTCGGGCGACCCGACCATCTACCAGGCCCAGACCCTCATCGCCGGCAACCCCGGCCTGAAGGAAGAGGAAGGCGAGTCCTGGAGCGCCGGTTTCGTGTGGGACATCATCGACGACATGTCGCTGTCGGTTGACTGGTACCGCATCCGCCTGGAGGACGCCGCTTCGCAGTTCAGCGCTTCCACCCTGCTGTCCCAGGAAGCCGCCTGCCGCATCGGCAGCTACGCCGACGGTTCGGCCCCGCCGAGCGCCGCGTTCTGCGACAACCTGTACCAGCTGATCACCCGCATCGACGCCCCGGGAACCCCGGACAACCTGCGCGTCCAGCGGATCAACAACTCGTACATCAACACCGCGCTGCAGGACACCACCGGCATCGATGCGAACTATCGCTACCGGCTGGACACCGACCGCATCGGCCGCTTCACCTTCGACGTGTCGTACTCGCTGCTGCTGAGCAACGAGTACAAGCAGGTCGTCGAGGATGACCTGGTCGACTACCGCGACCTGCCGCCGAGCCAGAACTACTGGTACCCGGAGCGCAGCCGCGTCCGCGGCAGCGTGAACTGGACCTACAACGACTGGTCCACCACCGTGTTCGGTACCCGCCTGGGTTCGGCCTGGTCTGACGCCGAGGTGGCTGGCGAGAACGCGGCCGGTGGCACCTATGGCCCGCGCCTGCAGCCGTACATGATCTACAACCTGAGCGTGGCCAAGAAGTTCGGCCCGAACGTGACCGCCCAGTTCCAGGTCGTCAACGTGCTGGACAACCAGTACCGCGAGGACAACAGCTACACCGCGTATCCGTTCTTCAACCCGTGGCTGGGTGCCGACCCGCTGGGTCGTCGCTACTACGTGAGCATCGGCTACCGCTTCTAAGCGGTACCGGATGTGTTAAACGGAAAAGCCCGGTGAAAGCCGGGCTTTTCTCTGCAAGCAATCCAGACAAGGACATGTTATGAAGACCCTGCGTTACGCATTGCTTGGCCTGGCCCTGGCATGCGGGGCGGCCGAGGCCGCATCGACGTTGCCGGTGGAAGCGTTCGTCAAGCACCCGCTGTACGGCACGGCCAAGATCTCGCCCAACGGCGAATACCTGGCGATCACCGTGGACCACGGCGACCAGGACGTGCTGACGATCATGCGCACCTCCGACCTGAAGATCCTCAAGGTCAACCAGCTGCCGGACAAGAAGAGCGTCGGCCAGTTCTACTGGGTCAGCCCGGAACGGCTGATGTTCAACGCGGTGCGCAAGATGGGCGGCTACGCCCAGCCGTTCATGACCGGCGAGTGGTTCGCGGTCAACGCTGACGGCTCCCAGGCTCGGCCGCTGATCTTCTACGGCACCCGCGACGCCACCCAGCGTTCCAAGGCCGTAGGCAGCCAGACCTTCAGCCTGGTCGACACGCTCAAGGACGATGACGTCAACGTGGTCATGCGCGCGACCTCGCAGCGCTCGGCCGAGGGCGCCGGCACCGAGCTGGTGCTGATGGACACCATCACCGGCCGCCGCACTCCCATGGCGCGTGCGCCCAAGGAGAACTGCAACATCGTGCTCGACGCGGCCAAGCAGCCGCGGTTCTCGGTCTGCTCCTCCAGCCGCAACGAGGAAGGCGAGTACGACGAGCGCACCGAGCTGTACCGTCGTGACGGCCGCGAATGGACCCTGGTCAACGCATCCAAGACCGCCGGCAAGCATCTGTGGGTGGTGCGTGCGACCGAGGACGGCACCGTGTATGCGCTGGAGAGCGACAACAAGTCGCCGGCCGCGATCGGCACGCTGGACGTGGAGAGCGGCGAGTTCACCGCGCTTTACCAGGACACCGCGGCGGACATCTCCGACTACATCTGGTCCACCGACGACAAGACCCTGGTGGGCGTGGTCACCGAGGCCGGCGCGCCGCAGGTCCGCCTGATCGACGAGGCGCACCCGGATGCGGAACTGTATGCCTCGCTGGCGCAGGCGTTCGACGGCGAGATCGTCGACTTCTCCAGCCACACCAGTGACGGGCGCAAGATCATCGTGTCGGTGGCCAGCGACAGCAATCCCGGCGAGCTGTACCTCTACGACCGTGACACCGGGCAGGCGCGTTTCCTGATGGAACGCCGTCCGCAGCTGGACAAGAAGAAGATGGCGTCGGTCAAGCCGTTCAGCTTCACCAGCCGTGACGGCCTGCAGGTCTATGGCTACCTGACCATCCCCAACGGCTCGGATGGCCGCAACCTGCCGATGATCGTCAATCCGCACGGCGGCCCGATCGGCCCGCGTGACAACTGGACCTTCAACTGGGAGACCCAGCTGCTGGCCAGCCGTGGCTACGCGGTGCTGCAGGTCAACTACCGCGGCTCCGGTGGTTACGGCCAGGGCTTCCAGGACGCCGGCCACCAGCAGTGGGGCCAGGGCATCCAGAACGACATCATCGACGCCACCCAGTGGGCGATCAGCAACGGCCATGCCGACAAGGACCGCATCTGCATCTACGGCGGCAGCTTCGGCGGCTATTCCTCGCTGATGGCGCCGATCCGCGCACCGGGCCTGTTCAAGTGCACCTTCGGCTATGTCGGCGTGTACGACGTGGAAATGATGTTCAAGCGGGGCGACATCCCGGAGCGCGAGTCGGGTCTGCGCTACCTGCGCCGGACCCACGGCACCGACCCCAATGTCTGGGCCCGGAACTCCCCGGCGCGTCGTGCCGCCGAGGTGAAGATCCCGGTCTACCTGGCCGCCGGCGCGCGCGACGAGCGCACGCCGCCGGAGCAGACCGAGTTGATGGAGCGGATGCTGCGCCAGGCGGGCAACCCGCCGGAAGGCGTGATCATCCAGTCCGGCGAGATGCATGGCTTCTACGACGTCGGCAACCGGGTCAAGCTGTACACCACCATGCTCGACTTCTTCTCCCGGCACATCGGCGGCGATGTGAAGGTCGGCGCGCCCGCGCGGGCGGATTGACGC
>JAEWAG010000221.1 GCA_023391775.1 Pseudomonadota bacterium
TGGGAAGATGGCAACGAGTACCCACTGGTAAAGGTGGAGATCTCTAATACTTCTCATCCGTTCTATACCGGTAAATCTGTATTCGTAGACACGGCAGGTCGTATCGACAAATTCAAAAAACGTTACGCAAAGAAATAGGCTTTACGCGCTTAGTTGCTTGAGGCACGAAAAATCCCGACTTTTGCCGGGATTTTTTGTTTTATGTCCCCAATCCTCTTTGATACTACAGTAAGGTTCCGGCTACTGCCGTTTACCCACACCAGGCCCGTAGCCGATATTCGTTGCGGCATCCTGACCATGCGGGAACGCTGGGAATTCCTGCTCAACAACACAACCTCAACACTCACAGAATCTTACCTGCAGGAACAGTTCCCCCTGGGAAGCAGCACAGATCCTATTCTTATCAATGGTGCTGTATTCGGCACTCCAGCCTTAACATCCGCCATTCTGGAATTGAAGCCAGGACAGAAACTGATGAAGGATGACCTTCATATCGCCGCCCGTCCTGAACTTCAGTCGCTCGAATTCGCAACCTGGGAATTGCAGGAGAACCTCTCCCCGGTAGAATTCACCGATCAGGTTGATTCCCTGAAGGAAGTTTGGGATATCTTCAACTTAAACGATCTGGCTATCCGGCTGGATTTTTCCCTCCTGTCAAAAGGCAGAACCTCCGCGACGATTCCCGATTATGTGCAGGTCCCTGGCAGAGAAAACCTGTTTATCGAAGAAGGCGCAATTATCTGTCCTGGTGTCATCATCAATGCAACTACCGGACCTGTTTATATCGGTAAGGAAGCAGAGATCCTGGAAGGTGCTGTGATCAGAGGCCCTCTCGCACTCTGCGAACACGCTGTTGTCAAAATGGGTGCAAAAGTGTACGGCGCCACAACCCTCGGTCCGGGCTGCAAGGTAGGTGGCGAGCTCAGCAACGTAGTGTTCTTCGCCAACAGCAATAAAGGTCACGATGGCTATCTTGGGAACGCAGTTATCGGAGAATGGTGCAATCTTGGCGCAGACACCAACTGTTCCAACCTCAAGATTAATTACGATTATATCAAGATCTGGAGCGAACAGGAGCGTAAACTGGTGGCCACAGGACTTCAATTCTGCGGATTGCTCATGGGTGACCTTTCCAAGTGCGGGATCAATACCATGTTTAATACCGGAACAGTGGTAGGCGTCTCTGCCAATATATACGGAGCAGGATTTCCCGACAAATTCCATCCATCCTTTAGCTGGGGTGGGTCAGAGGGCATGACCACCTACAAGCTTGAAAAAGCCATAGAAACCGCCGACAGAATGATGGCTCGCAGAGGCAAGCAACTCTCCGGGGCCGAAAGAAAAATCTTCGCACACATTTTTGGGAAGACCGAAAAGCAAAGAGTCTTATTCAAAGCATCCATCAATTAATCAATACAGAGAAATTTTACAAACTGCTATTATGAGAAAGAAAATCGTTGCTGCCAACTGGAAAATGAATCTGAGCCTGGAAGAAGGTAAGAATCTGGTCGACAGCATCCTCAGCAACCTGCCGGAACTAAGCGAGCAGAAACAAGTCGTTATTGCCCCTTCGTTCGTGCATCTGTCACAAACAGTTTCGCAACTGGAAGAGTATGATTTTATCAATGTGGGCGCTCAGAATTGTGCTTCTGAAGCTTCCGGAGCTTACACAGGGGAAGTGTCCGCAACGATGTTGCACAGCGCTGGAGTCAGTCACGTTATCCTCGGCCACTCCGAAAGGAGAGAGTATTTCAGGGAAGATGACACGCTTTTGGTGAAGAAGATCGGCCAGGCTCTCGAAAGGAATCTGAGAATTATCTTCTGTTGTGGCGAACCCCTGGAAGTAAGGGATGCTGATAAGCAGAACCAATACGTTGAAAAGCAGCTGGAGGCGGCTTTGTTTCACCTCAACGCCGAACAGCTTTCTCAGATCTCCATTGCCTACGAACCTATCTGGGCTATAGGTACCGGAAGGACAGCCAGTTCAGCTCAGGCACAGGATATGCACCATCATATCCGTCAGGTCATTGCAACAAAGTTTGGTAAAGATGCAGCGGATGCAATGACCATTCTCTATGGCGGAAGTTGTAACGCATCCAATGCGGCAGAGCTGTTTGCATGTAGCGATGTGGATGGTGGTCTTATCGGTGGCGCTTCATTGAAGGCGGATACCTTCCTGCCGATCGTGAACGCAATGATGAATGCTTAAAAAATAATTCTGTGAAAAAATTTGGCGGGCTCTGATCTCTGCGTATCTTTGCAATCCCAAACGGGAAATGCCGCGTTGGTCAAGGGGTTAAGACGCCTCCCTTTCACGGAGGAATCACGGGTTCGAATCCCGTACGTGGTACAAGAAAGCGGTCGGAACGGCCGCTTTTTCTTTTAAGTTCTTCTCTTCGGAATTAGTTGGGTTCTGTTTAAATTTGGAACCTGTATGGCCTCGTAGTACAATGGATAGTATAAGAGTTTCCGAAGCTCCAGATTCAGGTTCGATTCCTGACGAGGCTACTTGATAGGATTGGATGTCTTTGCGGACATCCTTTTCTTTTTTATTGTGTCAAACCATTAACGATTTATATCGTAACATGTTTAGATTCTGCTTTATAAGACGAGGCAGGTATCAATTCTTTTGAGAAACGCGTCAGGTGATTTTTCCCATTTGATAAACTTTCCTTGATCAGCAAACTAAGTGAAGGACTTCGAGATCCTTCGTCCTTTAACCTACAATCACTTCCTTCCCCCTTACTTCCAGTAGCTTCATCAAGGTGTTTTCCGACGGACTTAGCCCGGTATCGCCCAATTCGCAGTCGGGCTGCCCCAGGTGGTCCAGATAGCGCTGGAGCTTCCCTTCCTCATATAACTCCAGTATCGCAGGATGCACATAGTATTTCCTGCACACGGTCCTTGTATTTCCCAAGACACTGGCCACATGATCCAGAGCCTGAACTGTTTTCCGCTTCAGCTCAGCCTGGGTGGTCCAGCCGCCAAGCGACCGGAAAGCCTCCAGCGCCTGCAGACTACCTGCCCAGGTCCTGAAGTCCTTAGCCGTAAATTCACCACCACTGATGGTCTTGATATAGTTATTCACCATTCCACTGTCGATACTTCTTCGTTGGCCCTGCTCATCATAGTATTGAAAGAGCTCCTTCCCGGGAATGTCCTTGCAGGCCTGAACGATCCTGGCCAGTTTCCTGCTCCGGAAACTGATATCATGGAAGACACCTTTCTTTCCTTTAAAACAGAACTTAAGGCTGCTTCCGCTGATCTGAACTTGCTTGTCCTTCAAAGTCGTTAAACCAAAGGAACCGTTTAGCTTCTCATATATCTGACTCCCGATCCTGATACAGGTACACTGCATCAGCAACACCACCGCTGCCAGTACTTTTTGCTGTGGTAATCCCTGACGGGATAAATCACTTTTTATCTGGGAACGGAGAAGGGGCAGCGCCTTCCCAAAATCATGCAGATGAAAATATTTCGTCTGATTCCGGAAGGTGTTCCATAGGGGATGATAACGATATTGCTTTCTTCCCTTTATATC
>JAEWAG010000255.1 GCA_023391775.1 Pseudomonadota bacterium
AGAAGGCGAAGTCGCCGGTGTGGCGCGGCCACATCCAGTTGTCGATGTCGCCGCCGTACTTGCCGACGCTGCCCGGAGGCGCGTACGCCAGGCGCACGTCGCGGATTTCCAGGTTCTTGAACAGGCGGTAGGTATTGCCGCCGGAGAAGCTGTACAGGCGGCAGCGGAAACCCGGCTCGGATTCGCAGTCGGCGATGAGCTTCTTCTCGAACGCCTCCAGCGCGCGGGTGCGGCCCAGGGCGTCGGGCGCGGCGGCGATGGCCGCGCGGGCCTCGGCGGTCACGTCGGTGATCTCGTCCAGCACGAACACGCGCGCGTTGGGACCGGCGCTGAGCTCGTCGGCCTGGGTCGGGGCGTTGAAGCCTTCCTTGATCAGGTTCTTCTCGGCGGTCGAGTTGAGCTGGATCGCACCGTAGGCGCAGTGGTGGTTGGTCACCACCAGGCCCTGCGGGGAAACCAAGCTGGCGGTGCAGCCGCCCAGCGCCACGACCGCGCCCATCGGGTCGCCGGTCAGGTCCGCCAGCTGCTCCGGCGCCAGCTCCAGCCCGGCCTTCTTCAGCGGCCCGGCGATCTCGGGCAGCTGCTGCGGCACCCACATGCCTTCGGCGGCGTGGGCGAGCGGGAGGCCCACCAGGGCGACAAGGACGGAGGCAGCGAGCGGGCGCAGGCGCATGGGCAGAAAGTTCCAGCCGAAAGGGATCCGGGATTCTAGCCCCGCGACCGGGCCTTCGGCCCCATGACTTCTGGCAGGGCCAACGGTCCGGCCCGGGCGGCGAGAACCGCCTCCGATCACCTTCATGGTTTCGCTGGCAACCTATAATGCCGCCCTTCCCCATCCCACCCGAGGCCCACCGATGTCCCGAACCATGAAGGCGCTGGTCAAGCGCGAAGCCGCGAAGGGCATCTGGATGGAGGAGGTACCGGTTCCGCAGCCGGGCCCGAACGAGGTGCTGGTGAGGGTGGAGAAGACCGCCATCTGCGGCACCGACCTGCACATCTACCTGTGGGACGAGTGGAGCCAGCGCACCATCCGCCCCGGGCTGGTGATCGGCCACGAGTTCGTCGGCCGGGTCGAGGAACTGGGCCCGGGCGTGTCCGGCTACAAGGTCGGCCAGCGCGTGTCGGCCGAGGGCCACATCGTCTGCGGCCACTGCCGCAACTGCCGCGGCGGCCGCCCGCACCTGTGCCCGCACACGGTGGGCATCGGCGTGAACCGCGACGGCGCCTTCGCCGAGTACATCGTGATGCCGGCCTCCAACCTGTGGCCGATCCCGGACCCGGTGCCGTCGGAGCTGGCCGCCTTCTTCGATCCCTACGGCAACGCCGCGCACTGCGCGCTGGAATTCGACGTGGTCGGCGAGGACGTGCTGATCACCGGCGCCGGCCCGATCGGCATCATCGCCGCCGGCATCTGCAAGCACATCGGAGCGCGCAATGTCGTCGTCACCGACGTCAACGACTACCGCCTGAAGCTGGCCGCCGACATGGGCGCGACCCGCGTGGTCAACGTGGCCAACAGCTCGCTCAAGGACGTGATGGCCGACCTGCACATGGAAGGCTTCGACGTGGGCCTGGAGATGAGCGGCAACCCGCGCGCGTTCAACGACATGCTCGAGTGCATGTATCCGGGCGGCAAGATCGCCATGCTCGGGATCATGCCCAAGGGCGCCGGCTGCGACTGGGACCGGATCATCTTCAAGGGCCTCACCGTGCAAGGCATCTACGGCCGGAAGATGTACGAGACCTGGTACAAGATGACCCAGCTGGTGCTGTCCGGCTTCCCGCTGGGCAAGGTGCTCACCCACCAGCTGCCGGCCAGCGAGTTCCAGCAGGGCTTCGACCTGATGGAACAGGGCAAGGCCGGCAAGGTGGTACTCAGCTGGACCTGAGCCGGCCGGTCCCGCACAACGAAAAAGGCGCCTTGCGGCGCCTTTTCCGTTTCCCCGGAGGGAGAAATTACTGGCCGACGCTCAGGGTCAGGACCAGGCGGTTGTCGGCCAGCTCGCCGAAGGCGTCGCGGCCGTTGCCGTCGGTGCCGACGTATGCCAGCGCGGCGCTGACCACGCCCCAGCTGCGCGACACGCCGACGCTCCAGTCGGTGTAGTCCTCGCCGTACTCCTCGTCGAACATGCTGCGGCCCACGCCCAGGTCGAGGCTGAAGTCCTGCGGCAGGCCGAAGCTGGCGCCGCCGGCCACGTACCAGGCGTCGGTGTCGCTGCCGCCGAAATCATTGGAGTAGGCGACGGTGAGGCTGTAGGTCTCGGCGAAGGTGGTGGTGGTGATCAGCTCGTTGAAGTTCAGCTCGCTGGCACCCGGGTAGGTGTAGCGGTTGAGCATGACGTCGAAGTTGACCGCGTCGTTGAAGTCGACGTTGTAGCCGATGAAGCCGTCGACCTCGAAGTCCGGGTCGCCGTCACCGAAGTCCACGCCCGAAGCCCACACGCCCGCGTAGAAACCGGCCGGCGAGGTGTAGGTGAAACCGGCCTGGCCGGTCGGGTTCTCGTCGCTCTGCGACACGCCGCGCCACACGTAGTCGGAGACCGCGGTGACTTCCCAGGAGAACGGCGATTCCGCTTCTTCCTGCGCAAAGGCGGCAAACGGGACGGCGGACAGCACGAGGGCGAGCGAAGCGGCGAGCTTGAAAGGCTTCATGGGGTGATCTCTCCTGGGTGGCGGGGACGGCGCGGGCGGACCGGTCTTGCGTCACGCTTCACAATTATTTAATCCAAGCTTTGCCGCATTGCAACATTCCTGTGCGAATGGTTGCCGCGGCGGCCGGCCGCCCACCAATCCCTCAGCTCCCGGCAAAGGCTCCATAGCGCACGGGCACCAGGCCCACCCGGCTGCCGGGAGGATGCGCGGCCGCAGCGTCCAGCGGCAGCTCCACCTCGACCTCCTCGCCCTGCCCGCCCTCCAGTCTCGCGCGCACCCGCAGACGCGGCCCGCTGCGCTGGGCATCGACCACCACCGCCTCCCAGCCGCCCTCGCCCAGACGCAGGTCCTCGGGACGCACATAAACATCCACTTCGCCGCCTGTTTCCGGCAACGGCCCGCCTGGCGGCAGGGCCAGCCCGCCGACCTCGACCCGCTCGCCACGACGGCGCCCGCGCAGGCGGTTCACCGCGCCGACGAAGGAATACACGAACGGGCTCGCCGGGCGGTCATAGGCCTCGGCGGGCGTCGCCAGCTGCTCGATCCGGCCGCCGTTGAGGATGGCCACCCGGTCCGCCAGCTCCAGCGCCTCTTCCTGGTCGTGGGTGACGAACACGGTGGTCAGCCCGGTCTGCACGTGCAGCTGGCGCAGCCAGGCGCGCAGGTCGCGGCGTACCTGGGCGTCGAGCGCGCCGAACGGCTCATCCAGCAGCAGCACGCGCGGTTCGATCGCCAACGCGCGGGCCAGGGCTACGCGCTGGCGCTGGCCGCCGGACAGCTGGGTCGGATAGCGCCCGCCCAGGCCCTGCAGCTGGACCAGCGACAGCAGCTCCTCCACCCGTGCGGCGATGCGCGCGGCCGGCCAGCGGTCGCGCCCGCGCCGCACCTTCAGGCCGAAGGCGATGTTCTCGGCCACGGTCATGTGCCGGAACAGGGCGTAGTGCTGGAACACGAAGCCCACCCGCCGCTCCTGCACGCTCAGCCGCGAGGCGTCGTCGCCGCCGAACAGGATGCGCCCGCCATCGGCGTGTTCCAGGCCGGCGATCGTCCGCAGCAGGGTGGTCTTGCCCGAACCGGACGGACCCAGCAGGGCCAGCAGCTCGCCTTCCTGGATCTCCAGGTTGATGTCGTCCAGCGCGGCGAAGGAGCCGAAGCGCTTGTGCAGGTTCTGGATCTGGATCTTCATCGCATGTCCTCAGTGGCGGTGGGCGGCAGCCAGCGATTCGCCGTGCCGCCATTCCAGCCAGGTCTTGAGCACCAGGGTCACCAGTGCGCTCAGCGCCAGCAGCGAGGCCACCGCGAAGGCGGCGCTGTAGGCGTATTCGTTGTAGAGGATCTCCACGTGCAGCGGCAGCGTGTTGGTGCGCCCGCGAATGTGGCCGGACACCACCGACACCGCGCCGAACTCGCCCATGGCCCGCGCGCCGCACAGCAGCACCCCGTACAGCAGGCCCCAGCGGATGTTGGGCAGGGTCACCCGCCAGAACGTCTGCCAGCCGCTGGCGCCCAGGCTCAGCGCGGCCAGCTCCTCGTCGCTGCCCTGCTGCACCATCAGCGGCATCAGCTCGCGGGCGATGAACGGGAAGGTGACGAACACCGTCGCCAGCACGATGCCCGGCAGGGCGAACACGATCTTCGGCAGCTGCAGGTGGAACTGCCAGCCCAGCAGCGACAGGTCCACGCCCTCGTCGATCAGCGGCCAGGCCCAGCCGTGGGAGCCGAAGATCAGGATGAAGACCAGGCCGGCGACCACCGGCGAGACCGCGAACGGCAGGTCGATCAGACTCACCAGCAGGCGCTTGCCGCGGAACTCGTGCTTGGCCACCAGCCAGGCCGCGGCCACGCCGAACACCAGGTTGAGCGGCACCGCGATCACGGTCACCAGCAGGGTCAGCTTCACCGCCGCCAGCGCGTCCGGCTCGCGGATCGCGGCCGGGAACGCACCGGCGCCGCCGCGCAGCGCCTCGGCAAACACCAGCAGCAGCGGCAGCAGCAGGAAGGCGAGCAGGAAGCCGACCGCGCCGGCAATCAGCAGCCATTGCACCCAGCGCGGCTCGCTGGTCGGCGAAGGCCGGCGGACGCGTGCGGTGGATGCAGGATCGGCCATCGTCAGCTCCCGGGGATCCAGGGCGAGGATGCCCTGCACGTTAGCACTGCCCTGTGGCGCCATCTCACCGTCCTCCCCTGCGCGCGGCCAGGCGCGACTGCAGCGTGTTGATCAGCAGCAGCAGCGCGAACGACAGCAGCAGCATGGCCACCGCGATCGCGTTGGCGCCGGCGTAGTCGAATTCCTCGAGCTTGATCGTGATCAGCAGCGGCGCGATCTCCGAGACCATGGGGATATTGCCGGCAATGAAGATCACCGAGCCGTACTCGCCCACTCCGCGCGCGAAGGCCAAGGCGAAGCCGGCCAGCACCGCCGGCCACACCGCCGGCAGCACCACCTTCCACACCGTGTTCCAACGACCGGCGCCGAGCGTGGCCGCGGCTTCTTCCAGTTCGCCCTCGGTCTCGGCCAGCACCGGCTGCACCACCCGCACCACGAATGGCAGGCCGATGAACACCAGGGCCACGGTGATGCCCAGCGGGGTGTAGGCGACCGTGATCCCGGCCGCTTCCAGCCACTGCCCGATCCAGCCGTTGCCGCCGTAAAGCGCGGTCAGGGCGATGCCGGCGACCGCGGTGGGCAGCGCGAACGGCAGGTCGATCATGGCGTCGAACAGGCGTCGGCCCGGGAACTCGTAGCGCACCAGCACCCAGGCCACCAAGGTGCCCATCACCGCGTTGAACGCGGCCGCGGCCAGCGCGGTGCCGAAGCTGATCTTCAATGCCGCCAGCACCCGCGGATCGGTCCAGATCGCCCACAGCCCACTCCAGCCCAGGCCGGCCGAATGGATGAACACGCCGGCCAGCGGGATCAGCACGATCAGGCTCAGCCAGGCCACGGTGTAGCCCAGGCTCAGGCCAAAGCCGGGCATTACCCGGCGGCGGCGGCCGGACGCGGGTACGCCGCCCGCGGGCGGCGTCAGGGGGTTGGGGACGCTGGACATCGGTGTGCTTCGTCGGTGGCCGTCTTCAGCAGTGGAAGGGGCCCGGGGCGGCGTGCACCCCGGGCCACCCGGTTACTTGCGCTTCGCCGCGGCGAGGATCTGGTCGAACTCGCCACCGTCGCTGAAGTGGCGCTTCTGCGCCTGCGCCCAGGAGCCGAAGGCACCATCGATGGTCACCAGCTGCACCTTCGGGAAGCGCGCCACGTCGGCCGGATCGGCGTGCTGCGGATGGCGCGGGCGGTAGTAGTTCTTCGCCGCGATGCGCTGGCCTTCCGGCGAGTAGAGGAACTCCAGGTACGCCTGGGCGATCTCGCGGGTGCCCTTCCTGTCGACGTTGCGGTCGACGATCGCCACCGGCGGCTCGGCCAGGATCGACAGTGACGGGACCACGATGTCGAACTTGTCCGGGCCCAGCTCCTCGATCGACAGGAACGCCTCGTTCTCCCAGGCCAGCAGCACGTCGCCGATGCCGCGCTGGACGAAGGTGGTGGTCGAGCCGCGGGCGCCGGTATCCAGCACCGGCACGTTGCGGAACAGCGAGGTCATGAAGTTGCGGACCTTGGCCTCGTCGCCCTTGAAGATCTTCTCGGCAAAGGCCCAGGCGGCCAGGTAGTTCCAGCGCGCGCCGCCGGAGGTCTTCGGGTTGGGGGTCACCACCGAGACGTTGGAGCGCAGCAGGTCCGGCCAGTCCTTGATGTTCTTCGGGTTGCCCTTGCGCACCAGGAACACGATGGTCGAGGTGTAAGGCGAGCTGTTCTCCGGCAGGCGCTGCTGCCAGTCCGGACGGATCAGCTTGCGCTCGGCGATGGAATCGATGTCGTAGGCCAGGGCCAGGGTGACCACGTCGGCCTCCAGGCCGTCGATCACCGCACGCGCCTGCTTGCCCGAGCCCCCGTGCGAGGTCTCGATCTCCAGCTTCTGGCCCTTGGCCTGCTGCCAGTGGCGGGCGAAGGCCGTGTTGAACTCGCGATACAGCTCGCGGGTGGGATCGTAGGACACATTGAGCAGGCGGGCGTCCTTGGCGAGGGCACCCATCGCAAGGGTCAGGCCGAAGACGGCGGCCAGCACCGGGGCGGAACGGCGGAGGATGTTCAAGGGGAAGGGCTCCGTAGGGATGGGGTGGCGGTTCAGAACGCAACCTGCAGGCGGGTGAACACGGCCTTCTCGTCCTCGCGGTCGGCGCCGCCGGCGGCACCACCGTCAAAGCCGGTCTGCAGGTAGTTCAGCACCAGCTTGAGGTTGGAATTGAGGTACCAGTTGACGCCGGCAACCCAGGCATCGGCACGGCGTGCGGAGGTTGCCGGATCGGCGTACAGCGGGAAGGCCGCCTCGTCGACGTCGAGCTCGCCGTAGCGCGCGACCAGTTCCCAGGCGCCCCAGCCATCCTTGCCGGGTGCGAACGGACGGGCCGGGGTCACGCCGCGGTAGCTGGCGTCCTCGCCGGTCAGGACCCAGCTGGCGGTGGCCTGCCAGGACGTGTGCTCCAGCTCGGCGGTGCCGCCGCCCACCCGCACCTCCTGGCTGGAGGAGGCGTACTCGGCCAGCAGGCCGAAGCCGTTGCGGTAGAAGTAGCCCTGCGGCGACCAGCGCGTGCGCCGCCCGTCCGCCTCCACCGCGCCGCGGTAGCCGAAGAACTGCTGCTGACCGGGCGTGCGGTAGCGCGCCAGCACGCTGTTGCCGGTGCCTTCCACGTCGCCGACGCTGGCACCGAGGCCGAAGCCCAGCCCGGACCAGAAGCTGTCGCTGCCCTTGAGGGGCTCGAAGAACAGCCGGCCGGCGTACTCGAAGCGGCTGTCGGGGTTGGTGGTCGCCGCATCGCGGCCATCAACCGCGCCATTGAACACACCGACCGCGTAGGACACCTTGCCGGCAGCGAGATCACCCTGCAGCTGCACGCCGATATCGCGGTTGGGCAGCAGCTCGCTGGCCAGCGCACGTTCGATGTCCGACAGCGCCGAGGAGGACTGCAGCCGCTCCAGGCCCACCGGCGAGGTGAACTTGCCCACCCGCACGGTGGCGGCCGGCGAGAACTTCAGGTCCGCGTAGGCATCGACGATGCTGGCGCTGTCGCCGGCGAACTCCGGTGTGAAGCGATAGCCCACCCACTTGCCCAGGGTGCCCTCGAAGATCGGGCGCGCGGTGCGCAGCAGGAAAGTGTCGTTGGCGCCGGGAGCGCCGCTGTTGAAGAAGCGGCCGTCACCCTGCAGCAGGCCGCGGATCTTCAGCTCGTAGGCGCCGTCGCCGGAGCGGAACGCGGCGCCCTTGTCGCCCACCGCGACCACCGGGGCAGCCTTCTCCTTTGCCGTGCGCGCCTCCTCCTGCAGTTCCAGGTTGCGCTCCAGGGCGCGCAGGCGCTGGTCCAGGGCCTGCAGGTCCAGTTCCTGCCCGTCGCTCCCCGCCTGCCCCCCGTAACGTGCCTCCAGGGCCTGCAGGCGACGGGCCAGCTCCTCCACCGTCGGTGCGGTCTGGGCGAAAGCCGGAGCGGCAAGGGCAAGTGCGATGGCGCCCGCCAGCCAGGAGCGGGCAGTGCGGCCGGTGCTGCGCGTGTGCGTGCGGTTGTGCATGGGGCAGGGGTCCCGTCGTAGGGGCCGGGGATCGGCCGTACGGGGAAAATACTCCGTATTCAGCTTGCCGTCGGGAAATGACTTGCGGGCGGGTGCTTATAGCGGATGCGCATGACGCCGGCCGCCTCCGGGGCCCCCGGTAGAATGCGCGCTTTCCTTCTGCAGATAAGGCCTTGCCATGTCCGACGCCGCCCTCGCCCGCTACCGCGCCCAGCTGGAGGACCTGCGCCAGCAGGGGCTGTTCAAGTCCGAGCGGGTGATCACCACCCCGCAGTCGGCCGAGATCGAGCTGGCCGACGGCCGTCGCGTGCTCAATTTCTGCGCCAACAACTACCTGGGCCTGGCCGACCACCCGGAGATCATCGACGCGGCCCGCCAGGCCCTGGACAGCCACGGCTTCGGCATGGCCTCGGTGCGCTTCATCTGCGGCACCCAGGACCTACACAAGCAGCTGGAGGCGAAGATCGCGGAATTCTTCGGCACCGGGGACACCATCCTCTATGCGGCCTGCTTCGACGCCAACGGCGGCCTGTTCGAGCCGCTGCTGGACGAGAACGACGCAATCATCTCCGACTCGCTCAACCACGCCTCGATCATCGACGGCGTGCGCCTGTGCAAGGCCAGGCGCTACCGCTACGCCAACTGCGACATGGCCGACCTGGAAAAGCAGCTTCAGCAGGCCCGGGCCGACGGCGCCCGCACCATCATGGGCACCACCGACGGCGTGTTCTCGATGGACGGCTTCATCGCCCCGCTGGACCAGATCACCGCGCTGGCCAGGAAGTACGACGCCCTGGTCCACATCGACGAGTGCCACGCCACCGGCTTCCTCGGCGCGACCGGCCGCGGCTCGGCCGAGGTCAAGGGCGTGATGGACCGGATCGACATCTTCACCGGCACCCTGGGCAAGGCCATGGGCGGCGCGCTGGGCGGATTCACCACCGCGCGCGCGGAGATCATCGAGCTTCTGCGCCAGCGCTCGCGTCCCTACCTGTTCTCCAATTCGCTGCCGCCGCACGTGGTGGCCGCGGGGACGAAGGCTTTCGACATGCTGTCCTCCGCCGGCGAGCTGCGCACCCGCCTGCAGGAGAACACGGCGTACTTCCGCGAGCGCATGAGCGCGGCCGGCTTCGACATCAAGCCCGGCGTACATCCGATCTGCCCGGTGATGCTGTACGACGCGCCGCTGGCGCAGCGTTTCGCCGAACGCCTGCTTGAGGAAGGCATCTACGCGATCGGCTTCTTCTTCCCGGTAGTGCCCAAGGGCCAGGCCCGCATCCGCACCCAGATGAGCGCGGCCCACACCCGCGAACACCTGGACCGGGCGATCGACGCGTTCACCCGCATCGGCCGCGAGCTCGGCGTGATCGGCTGAGGGTCAGTCCGTGCGGGGCTGCACCGGCTGCGTTGCGGCCGGTGCGCCGCGGGCGATGCGCACGCCACGCGCCTTCATCCACGCGTCGAACTCGTCGGCGCTCATCTTCCGCCCTCCCTGCTCCATGTCGAAGCGGTAGTCCAGCGGGTTGTCGCTGCGGACGATGATGATCTCCTCCTCCACCGGAGGCGGGGCCGGCAACGCGGCCAGGTCGCGGGTCGGTTGCCCGGCACAGGCCGCCAGGCCGAGCAGGCTCAGGGGAAGGGTCAGTCGCAGTATGGACATGGCAACTCCTGGGTGGTGCAAGGGAATGCCGGGGCGCCTCAGGCGGCGGCCTGGCCGGAAGTGGATGGCGGCAGCGTGGGCGGGGCCAGGGCGTCGCGTTCGGCCGGCTGCAACAGGCGCCACTGGCCTTTGCCGAGCCCGCCCAGGGAAAGCGGGCCGATCGCCACGCGCACCAGGCGCAGCACCTCCAGGTCGAACGCGGCCAGCAGGCGCCGGATCTGGCGGTTGCGGCCCTCGTCGAGCACGATCTCCAGCCAGGCATTGCGCCCGCCGCTGCGCAGCAGGGTCGCACCCACCGCGCGCAGGTGCTCGCCATCAAGTTGGACGCCGGTGCACAAGGCGCGCAGCAGGGCGGCATCCGGGATCGCATCGACCTGCACGTGGTAGGTCTTGTCCGGCCCGGACTGCGGGTCCAGCACCCGCGCAGCCCAGCCGGGGTCATTGCTGAAGAGCAGCAGGCCCTCACTGGCACGGTCCAGGCGCCCCACCGGCGCCAGCCATGGCAGGCCGGATCCGTCCAGGCATCGGTAGACGGTGTCGCGGCCCTGTTCGTCGCGCGCGGTGGTGACCAGCCCACGCGGCTTGTTCAGGACCAGGTAGTAGCGCTCCGGCCCGGCCGGTGCCTGCCCGTCGACGAGGATCCCGCGCAGTCCGTCGCTGACCGGATGCTCGGGATCACGCACGACGCGCCCGTACAGCTGCACGCGGCCGGCCTGGATCCAGCGCGCGGCCTCGCTGCGCGAGCAGAGACCAGCCTTGGAAAGCACCCGGGCCAGTCCATGGCGGACGCCCGCTGCAGGAGGGCCGGACC
>JAEWAG010000299.1 GCA_023391775.1 Pseudomonadota bacterium
TTCCACTAGCATGATGTTCGACACCTCGCTGGCCACCATGCTGGCGCGCCAGAAGCAGCTGGCCCAGCTCCAGCAGCAGGTGGCCACCGGCAAGAAGATCGTCACCGCCAAGGACGACCCGGTCGGCGCAGGCGCGGCCGTTGGCCTGGACCGCTCGCTTGCCGAACTCGAGCGCTTCGCGCTGAACGCGAACAACGTCAACAACCGGCTGGGCATGCAGGAGAACGTGCTTGCGCTGGCCGGCGACGACATGATCCGCATCAACGAACTGGCGGTGCAGGCCAACTCCGACACGCTCTCGGACGATGACCGCCGCTCCATCGCCGCCGAACTGCGCAGCCTGCGCGAGCACCTGGTCAGCCTGGCCAACAGCAGCGATGGCTCGGGGCGCTACCTGTTCGCCGGCGCGGTCGACGACGTCGCGCCCTTCAGCCGCGTCGCCGGAGGCGTCGCCTACAACGGCGACCAGACCCAGCGCACGGTGGAGATCGCGCCCGACACCTTCGTCAAGGACACGCTGCCCGGCAGCGAGGTGTTCATGCGCATACGCACCGGCGATGGCACCGTGGATGCGCGCATGGATGCCGGCAATACCGGCTCCCTGGTCCTGGAGGGATTCAGCCGCAGCGCCGCCGGCGGCTGGGATGGCAGCGGATACCGCATCGAGTTCACCAGCGGCAACGGCTACAGCGTGACCGACGGCGACGGCGATCCTGTCGCCAGCGGCACCTGGGCACCGAAGCAGGACATCGAGTTCGGCGGACTGCGGCTGCGGGTCAGCGGTACGCCTGCGGAGGGCGACATGCTGGAGATCGGCCCCGCCGCCACGCGCGACGTGTTCGCGACGGTGCAGGCACTGGCCGATGCATTGGAGGCGCCTGTCGTCACCGCCGCCGACAACGCGGCACGGCGCAACGCACTCCAGGCGGGCATGCGCGATGTGGCGCGCGCCGCCGAACAGCTCATCGACGCGCGCGCGGCCGGCGGCGCCCAGCTTGCCCTGATCGACGAGGCAAGCGCGCTGCGCGAAGCCAACTCGGTCACGCTGAAGACCACGTTGTCCGGCATGCGTGACCTGGACTACGCGGAGGCGATCACGCGCTTCCAGCTGGAAAGCACCGCGTTGCAGACGGCGCAGACGGTATTCACGCGCATGCATGGGCTCTCGCTGTTCAACCAGCTGCGTTGAGCGAGGCGGCAAGGCGGCACCGGCACGGCGCGGGCAACCCCGCCGTGCTTTTTTTTTTGCCGGGCCTAAAGTCCCCGGGGCGCCCTGCCGTTAACCGATACCGTAGCCGGATGCGCCCGGTTCCATGTTTGCAACTTCCATGTAAGCCACGGGCACGAAAGAAAAAACTTTCATCCAGGCGCTAAAGATCCCGGCACCGGCGTCGTTAATGAATACAGCAGCGGCACCGGTCAATTGATGACCCCCCTGCGGAGGTCCGGCCAAGGCTTACGCAGTCCTACCCGCCGGGATGAATCGCTTAGAGGAGACTCAAAATGACGCAAGTCATCAACACCAACGTGATGTCGCTCAACGCCCAGCGCAACCTGAGCACCAACAGCGCGAGCTTGGCGACCTCGATCCAGCGCCTGTCCTCCGGCCTGCGCATCAACAGCGCGAAGGACGACGCCGCCGGCCTGGCCATCTCGCAGCGCATGACCACCCAGGTCCGCGGCATGGACCAGGCCGCGCGCAACGCCAACGATGGCATCTCGCTGGCGCAGACCGCCGAAGGCGCCCTGCAGGAAATCTCCAACAACCTGCAGCGCATCCGCGAGCTGGCCGTGCAGGCCGCCAACGGCACCAACTCCCCCGAGGACAAGCAGGCGCTGCAGAAGGAAGTCCAGCAGCTGAAGGATGAAATCACCCGCGTCGTCGACAACACCAAGTTCAATGGCAAGCAGCTGCTCAATGCCAGCGGCACGATCTCGATCCAGGTTGGCGCCAACGCGACCGCGAACGACAAGATCGACATTCAGTTGAACAATATCAAGACGGCGCTGAGCGGTATTACCGGCGATTCCTTCACCGTTTCCGGCATGGCCGCCGGCAGTGGTGCATCCCAGCTGACCTCGCTGGATTCTGCACTGCAAAAGGTGAACGAGGCCCGCGCCGACCTGGGTGCGATCCAGAACCGCTTCAGCTCGGCCATCGCCAACCTGCAGGTCAGCTCCGAGAACATGGCCGCCTCGCGCAGCCGCATCCAGGATGCGGACTATGCGAAGGAGACGGCGGAACTGACACGGAACCAGATCCTGACGCAGGCCGGTACGGCGATGCTGGCCCAGGCCAAGTCGGTCCCGCAGAACGTGCTCAGCCTGCTCCAGTAATTGGTCCCATCAAGCAGAGCCCAAAGCCCGCTCCGGTTACCGGAGCGGGCTTTGTCATTCTTGACGTCGGATCGGCATGACTCTTGCTTCTACAGGGATGGTCGCAAGCAAACGCCAATCGTCCGGCACGCTCCCGATTGTTCCGTGACCGGTTAACACCACGGGCCGAGCGGCTTGGCTTCTGCTCACACTCGCGCTGCCCGGCAGGGACCTCGGTGCAAGTGTTGGGGCGGCCACGGCCATCCATTCCTCGGGTAATCCATGTTCCAGAGCAGACTTCACCGACGTTTGCGGCACCCCTACTACTTGATGGCCCCCGACTATCGGGAGTCGTCGTCCGGTGTGCAGTGCGTCCACTACCTGTGCCATGCGCTCAACCTGGAAGGAGCGGACGCCTATTTGGTTGGCCCAAAGGTCCTCAACCGCGACCTGAAGACCCCCCTTCTTACCGACGAAATAATCGCGCAGCATGCGAAGGATGGTCGCCCTGCCATTGCCGTGTATCCCGAGATCGTTCGTGGTACGCCTCTGCCAGGCACGGTAAGCGTTCGCTACATGCTGAACCGTGAAGGCGTCATCGGCGGCCAATCGATGGATGCAGGTCCAGACGACCTGTACATCTATCACCGCAAGGAGTTCATGGAGCCGTCACGCCCCGGTCAACTATTGACCGTGCCCATGGTTGATCCACATCGCTTCAGCCCGAATCCCGAAGTCGCGCGCACGCTCGACCTCCTGTATGTCAATCGCGTCCCGGTTTCCGCGGTGGATCTTTCACGCTTCCCGCCAGGCATCGTACTCCTGTCGCCGGAGAATCGCCTTGGCTTGGACGAGTTGGCAGACACCCTACGCCGTGCCCGCGTGCTCTACACCTACGAGTCCTCCACTACCTGCCGGCTTGCCATCATGTGCGGTTGCCCGGTGGTAGCGATGGTGGCAACGGGCCATGAGGAACTGGCGGTCACCCCGCAGACCGTCATCGATATCGGCGGTGGCGGTTTCGCATGGGACGATTCGCCCGAGGCTCTCGACCAGGCGCGCTCCGAATGTGGTCGGATCCGCGAACTGCATCTGGCTGCCGAAGACAGGTTCTGGAAGCAGCTTCAAGACTTTATAGCCAACACCCAGGACGCCGCCGCCAAGACTGCACCGGAACCCCGCCGGGACGAGCTGCAAGGCTGGATCGATGGACGCGAGCCACTCCCCGCGCAAGCGGGAATCATCGCCGGGGCCCTGGCCCAAGCCGGCGAGCCGGTGATTGGGATCATCGTGGCAGGTAAGGATCTGAAGCGCATCGAGACGACTCTCGAGAGCATCAAGTCCGCGCGCAAGATCTATCCCAATCTGAAGACTTGGTGCGTGGGGCCAGACGGATCAGCTGCACCCACCCTGCAAGCAACAGCTCTCGACGTCCCCACCAGTGCAGAGGCCAGTGTCGCTGGCGTTGCGAATGCAATCACCGTCAGCGGCGCTTGCGACTGGTTGCTGATGGTCAAGGCTGGCGAAGAGTTGGTGGGCACCGCTCTACAGCTGGTAGCTGTACATCTGGCTGCAAACCCCACACTGCGCGCCGTCTACGCCGACTCGATCCAGCGGGGCCCCGATGGTGCGCTCTCGGCCCTGTTCCATCCCGATTTCAACCTCGACCTGCTGCTCTCGGCGCCAGGCGCCCATGCGCACCATTGGTTGTATAGCTGCACCGCGCTACAGGAGGTTGGCGGTTTTGCTCCGGGGTCGGGCGACGCCGCGGAACTGGATCTCTTGCTGCGATTGGTCGAGTCCGGAGGATTTACGGGACTGGGACATGTCCATGAGCCATTACTGATAGCACCTCCGCAAGTACTTTCCAGCTCACCGGAGGAGGAGCGAGCCATCCTCCGGCATCTGCAGAACCGCGGATACGCGGAAGCATCGCTGGCCAGCCATCTGCCCGGCTGTTATCGCATTATCTACGGACACGCTGACCAGCCCGCAGTGTCCGTAATCATTCCCACGCGCGATCAGTTCGCGCTGGTACAGCGCTGTGTAGACAGCCTGCTGGAAAAGACCAGCTATTCCAATTACGAAATTCTGGTTGTCGATAACGACAGTACTGCGGAAGCAGCCTGTCGCTGGCTTGACGGCATAGAGGCAATGGGCAGCACGCGCCTGCGCGTATTGAGGCACCCTGGACCATTTGACTACCCGGCAATGATCAACGCGGCTGCGGCACAGGCCCGGGGCGAGTATCTCGTTCTACTGGACAACGACACCGCCATTCTGGATGGAGACTGGTTGCACGCCATGCTCAACCACGCCCAGCGGCCGGAAGTGGGAGTCGTGGGCCCGAAGCTGCTCAACCCTGACGGCAGCGTGCAGTCGGCCGGACTGATCCTCGGTGCGGGCATTGGCGTCGCACCAGCCTTCGCCGGTTCCAGCCCCCAGGAGCCAGGCTACATGCACCGCCTCCAGCTCGACCAGGACTATGGAGCTGTACCCGGCTCATGCATGATGATCCGAGCATCCGTCTTCCAGGAACTGGGGGGGCTCCATGACGACGGCCTGCGTCATGCCTACAGCGACGTCGACTTCTGCCTGCGCGTCGGCCAGGCGGGCTATCTGGTTGTCTGGACTCCATATTCCGTGGTGCTACACGAGGGGGGGGCGAGCCGTGCCCGTGTAGACCCTGCGTCGATGGAAGAGAAGGCCCAGCGGGTAAAGACATCCCTGGACGTTCTGTTTCGGCGCTGGTTGCCCCAACTGGCCCAGGATCCTGCTCACAACCGCAATCTTTCACTCGGCGAGAATCCGTTCAAGGCTGAAACCGCGCTCTGGCTCAACCGGGACCCCCTGCCTTGGCGCCCCCTCCCCGTGGTCTTGGCGCTACCCGCCGATCAGCAAGGATGCGGCTTCTACCGAGTGATACATCCCGCAAGGGCCATGGGTACCCACGGCCTGGCCGACGCCAGGATTGGCGATCGCTACCTCAGTCCGACGGAGTTGGAGCGGATATCTCCGCAGACAGTAATCTTTCAACGTCAGATGCTTCGCGAGCAGGTCGAATCCCAGAAGCGGATGACTGCGTTCAGCGACGTCTTTAAAGTAGCGGAGCTGGACGACTACTTGCCGAACGTCCCGCTCAAGAGCGCGCACCGCGGGCAGCTGCCCAATGATGTGCTCAAGAGCATGCGATCAGCGCTCAAGTACGTGGACAGGTTGGTCGTTTCCACCGAACCGCTCGCCGAAGCCTTGGGCAACCTGCACCCGGATATCCGGGTCAGCCGCAACCGCCTACCTGTCGAATGGTGGGGGGAGCTTCAGGGGCGACGCCGCAAAGGGCGAAAGCCACGCGTGGGTTGGGCTGGCGGGGCGGGTCATCGCGGCGACCTGGAGATGGTCGCTGACGTGGTCGAGGCCCTCGCTGGCGAGGTCGAATGGGTGTTCATGGGGATGTGTCCGATCAAGCTGCGTCCATTCATCCACGAGTTCCACGAGGGAGTCGCGATCAAGGATTACCCAGCCAAACTCGCCAGCCTGGATCTGGACCTTGCCATCGCCCCGCTGGAGGACAACCAGTTCAACCGCTGCAAGAGCAACCTGCGGGTACTGGAGCTCGGTGCCTGCGGTTTCCCGGTGGTGTGCAGCGACGTGGCGGCCTTCCAGGACGGCCTGCCGGTTACCCGGGTCAAGCCGCGCTTCAAGGACTGGACCGACGCCATCCGCATGCACATCAACGACCTCGATGCGGCGGCCAGGGCCGGTGACGCGCTGCGCGAGGCCATCCACCGCGACTGGATGCTGGACCAGGCCAGTGCCCGGGCCTGGCTGGCCAACTGGATGCCGGACTGATCGCCAGGCGCACCGCTCAAGTCCGCCCGCAGGCGGCCGTTATCGACGACGGCAGCCTGCGCGGCGGCACCGCGGCCGAAACCAAGGAAACAGCATGACTTCGATCTCGACCGGAGGCTCCGGACTCGACATCCCTGGCCTGGTCTCGCAGCTGGTCCAGGCCTCGCGCCTGCCCACCGAGGTGCGGATCAACAGCCAGGCCAGCAGCGTCAGCGCCAGGCTTTCGGCGGTGGGCCAGATCAAGAATTCGCTGACCTCGCTGCAGACGGCGCTGGAGAAACTGGCCACCGCCGCGGACAAGCCGGGCTACCAGGCCAAGGTGCAGGAGGGGGCCGGCTTCACCGCGGCCACCACCTCCGCGGCCATGTCCGGTTCGTATGCCGTCGAAGTGCTGTCGGTGGCCACCGCGCAGAAGCTGTCCTCGGCCGGCCACCCCGCCGGTGCGGTCATCGGAAGCGGCTCGCTCTCGATCGCCTGGGGAAGCGAGGATGACCAGCGCCTGGCGGTGGACTTCGAGGAGGGCGCGACCCTCGCCGACATCGCCCGCGCGGTCAACCGCGCCGCTGGCGGCAAGGGCGTCGGCGCCACGGTGATCACTGCCGACGACGGCGAGCACCTGGTGTTCACCGCGCGCGACACCGGCCTGGCCAATGCCCTGTCGATCACCAGTACCGGCGGCGACGGCGGGCTGCTGGGGCTGACCAACGGGGCCGGTGGTGGCCTGGTCGAGCAGGTCGCCGCGTCGGACGCGCGGGTCCGGGTGGACGGCTTCGAGCGCACCTCGGCCAGCAACACCGTCAGCGACCTGGTGCCCGGCGTTAACCTGGCCGTGTCAGCGGCAAAGCCAGGCGAAAGTTTCCGCCTGGACATCAGCTCCGACCATGCGGCACTGGAAAGCGCGGCAGAGGCTTTCGTCTCCGCCTTCAACAGCGTCGGCACGGTGCTCAAGTCCACCAGCAGCTACAACGCCACCACCAAGACCGCCGCGGCGCTGACCGGCGACTCGCTGGTGCGCGGCCTCCAGCAGCAGCTGCGCAACCTGGCCAGCGGCAACAGCCTCGCACTCAAGGAACTGGGCATCACCCTGGACAAGAGCGGCGTGATGAGCTTCGACAAGGCGAAGCTCGGCGAGGCCATGGTGGCCGACCCGCAGGCGGTCTCGCGCCTGTTCGGAGAGGATGGAAACCTCGCGGGTGCGCTCAAGAGCGTGCTCAAGACCCAGCTCGACGGCAGCGAAGGGGTGATCGCGCTGCGCACCGAGAACCTCAACAAGGAGCGGAGCAGGCTGGAAGACCAGATGGCGCAACTGGACCTGCGGATGGAGAAGCTGAGTTCCATCTACCTGGCCCAGTTCACCGCGATGGAAACCATGATCGTCCAGTTGCAGGGCAGCGCCAGTTCCCTCAACGGACTGTTGGCGGCCAACAGCAAGTAGTGGACTCCGCTCAAGCGTTGCCGGGCATGGCCGATATCCCAGTCGCGGCCAGCCGCACCATGCCGGGCCAGGCCAGCCAGATCGTCCAGAGGAAATCCCCACCATGTACGCCTCCAAGCACAGTTTCGCCGACCAGTACCGCCGCACCGCCGTCTCGGCGCGCGTGGCCGAGGCCGATCCGCACCAGCTGATCGCGATGCTGTTCGAAGGGGCCACCCAGCGCATCCGCCGCGCCCAGGCCTGCCTGGTGCAGGGTGACGTGGCGCACAAGGGCAAGGCCATCGGCGAGGCCTGCGCGATCATCGGCCACCTCAACGGTTCGCTGGACCACGAGGCCGGCGGCGAGGTCGCGGCCAATCTTTCCTCGCTGTACGACTACATCGTGCGCCGGCTCACCGAGGCCAACCTGCACAACGATGGCACCGCCCTGTCCGAAACTCTGGGCCTGCTGGGCGAGATCGAATCCGCCTGGAACGCGATCCCGCAACCGGAGCGGGCGGCGGTGCACCCGTGAACGCGGCCACCTGTCTGGAGCAGCTGCACCAAGCCATGGACCTTATCGCCGTCGCGCTGGAAGCCGACGAGCTGGACGCGATGTCGGCGATGCTGGACACGTATGACCAGGGCGTGCGCGGGTTCTGCGCGATGGAAGGCGCCGATGCGGTCGCCTTGCGCGAGCGCGTGCAGGCCCTGTACGACCGCCACCAGCAGGTGGTCGAACTGATGCGCGCACGCCAGCAGCAGCTGCTGGAACTGATGCGGGCCCAGCGCCACTCCTCGCGCGCGGTCCACGCGTACGCGGGCGCCGGAGCCGGCTGATGCCCGCCGCCAGCCTTGCCCTGCTCCTGCATGACCTGACTTCCCTACGCCAGGCGCTGGAGCGCGAGGACTACGGCGCCGCCGGCGAAGTGCTGGAGAGCCACGAGACCCGCCTGCGCGAGTTCGTCGAAGCCGCGGCCACGCAGGCACCGCTGCAGGCCCTGCGTGGCATCCTGCAGCTCCAGCACCTGCTGGCGCAGGACGACGCCCGAATTCCCGGAGGCACCGCATGAATCCCCACTGGCCCTCAGCCGCACAGGCTGCCGAGAACGAGCTGTTCGGCGACGTGCTGGCCTGCGATGCGCTGCTGCCTGCCGCCTTCCTGGCGGGCTCCCAGGCACGCAGTGCCCAGGCCGAGACCCTGCTGGTGGGCCTGGCCCAGGTGGAGGACCTGCGCGCGGACGATACCGGCGAGGAGAAGCGCGGCGAGCTGCCGCTGCTGGCCCAGCGCCTGGACGCCAAGCTGGACCTGGTGCTGATGCTGCTGGGCCGCCTGGTGCGCCAGTCCAGCCCGGCGCTGCCGCTGACGACCCTGCGCTGGTCCGGCCGCGGCCTGCGCCTGCAGCTGCCCGCCGGCAGCGTCCTGCCATCGCCGGATACCGGCGGCACCGTACACCTGCAGCCGGCCGACTGGCTGCCCGACGACCTGGAACTGCCGGTGCTGGTCAGTGCCACCGCCGCCAATGCCGAAGCCGCGTGGCTGTGGCTGCGTTTCCCGGCGCTGCCGGCCGGGCTGGAGGACGCCATGGGCCGGCACCTGTTCCGCATGCACCGGCGCCAGGTGGCCGACGCGCGCCGGCGCTAGCGCGCCGCGCTACCCAACCCCCGGCCCTTCGGCTAAGGTGGGGGCGGTTTTTCCAGGAATCACCAGCGCGCCTGTGCGAGTCCTCATCGTTGACGACCATACCCTCGTACGCGCCGGGCTGAGCCGCCTGCTGCAGACCTTCGATGGCGTGGATGTGGTCGCCGAGGCCGCCGATGCCGACCAGGCGATCGACCTGGCGACCATCCACCGCCCGGACGTGGTCCTGCTCGACCTGTCCCTGCCCGGCCGCACCGGCCTGGAAGCCCTCACCGGCATCCTCCAGCAGGTACCGGAAACGCGCGTGGTGATGATGTCCATGCATGACGACCCGCTGCACGTGCGCGACGCGCTGGACCGCGGCGCGGCCGGCTTCGTGGTCAAGGATGCCGCTCCCCTGGAACTGGAGCTGGCCCTGCGCACCGCCACCCGGGGCGAGGTATTCCTCAGCCCGCGCATCTCTTCGCGCATGATCGCCCCGCTGATCGGCCGCTCCCGCCAGGCCCGTCCCGAAGGCGTGGCCGCGCTGCCGCCCCGCCAGCGCCAGATCCTGGCGCAGATCGGCCGCGGCCTCAGCAGCAAGGAGATCGCAGGCGGCCTGGGCATCAGCGTCAAGACCGTGGAAACCCACCGCGCCCGCATGATGGAGGCGCTCGGCTGCCGCCGCGCCAGCGAGCTGGTATTGCTGGCCGTCAAGCACCAGCACGAACTGGGCTGAGCCCGCGCGGCGGAATCCCGACGCCTGTCACGGGCCGGGTGTGCCCTTCGCCGGAAAGGCGCCGAGGCTGTCAGGGAAACCCCCACAGCGCGTAAGGGAAAGCCCGCGCCGGATCAGGAACCCCCCGATTCTTCTGCCGTCGCGCGCCGTGCACCATGCATTCACGCCGGCGTCACGCCGCCGGCGCCGAAGGGGAAATGCAAGATGAAGGCCATCCAGTCCGCACAGCTGGGGCAGCAGCTCAACCTGACACCGCAGTTGCTGCAGTCCATCCGCCTGCTGCAGCTCAATGCGCAGCAGCTGCAGATGGAAGTCACGCGCGCGCTCGAGCTGAACCCGATGCTGGAGCTGGACGAGGAGAGCCAGGCCGCGGCGGCAGCCACGGCCGATGCTCCGGCTTCCACGGCCGAGACCGCCAGCGTGGAGGTGGCGGCCTTCGACGAACTGCCCGAGCCGTCCATGTGGGACGTGCCCGGCGCCAGCTGGAGTGGCGAGGGCGAGGACAGGATGCAGCGCATCGCCGAGCCGGGCTCCAGCGACCCGTTCGTCCGGGTACTGGAGGGCCTGGCCCTCGAACTTCCGCCCCGCGACCTGGAGATCGCCGGGTTCTGGCTGGAGCACTGCGACGACGCCGGCTACCTGGACGGCGACCATGCGGCGCTGCTGCTGCGCGCGATCGCCCGCTTCGACGTGCCGGGCGCGCAGGTCGAAGCGGTCCGCCAGCGCCTGCTGCAGGGCGAGCCGGCCGGCC
>JAEWAG010000300.1 GCA_023391775.1 Pseudomonadota bacterium
GTCCGGCAGTTCCTCGTCGGCGACCTGGCGGGTCCAGGCCAGCGCCTCGCCCATGCTGTAGCCCGGCGCCAGGCCGGCGCTGATGGTGATCGCGCGCAGCCGGTTGAAGCGGTTGAGGCTGCCCGGCTCGGCGATCTCCTGCAGGCTGACCAGGTTGGACAGCGGCACCAGGGTGCCGTCGCTGCCGCGCACCCAGGTGCGCTCCAGGTCGGACGGGTCCATGCGCTTGTCGCGGTCGGCCTGGAGCATCACCTCGTACTCTTCGCCGTTGTCCACGTAGGTGGTCACCCGGCGCGAGCCCATCATCGTCTCCAGGGTGCGGCCGATCTCCTGCACCGGCACGCCCAGGTCGGCGGCGCGGTCACGGTCCACTTCCACCCGCATCTGCGGCCGGGTTTCCTTGTAGTCCGAATCGGGATCCTGGATGCCGGGATTGGATTCCATCCGCGCCAGGATGCGATCGCGCCCCTGCGCCAGCTCGGCGTAGTCCGGGCCGCCCAGCACCAGCTGGTAACGCTGGCCGCGGCTGCTGACAAGGCCGCCGGGCACGTTGGCCCGCACCTGCACGCCCGGCAGGGTGCCCAGCTCGCGGCGCAGCCCGGCCACGACCTCGTCGGTGCTGGCCTCGCGCTGCTGCCAGTCCTGCAGGAACACCACCACCTGGCCGGTGTGCATCTCCTCGCTGCCGCCAAAACCGCGCGGCACGCGCGAGTTGGCGCGCTGCACGGGCTGGTCGTCGCCCACCCGGCGCAGGATCACCTCCTCCACCTGCTGGATCTGCGAGACCGTGTAGTCGAAACCGGCACCTTCCGGGCCGTCGACCATGACGAAGAAGCGGCCGCGGTCCTCGGCCGGGGCCAGTTCGCTGGGCACCAGGCTGCCCAGCGCGGCCACCGCCGCCAGGCACAGCGCCATCGCCGCCAGCAGCACCACCAGCAGGCGCTTGCCGGGCATCGCCACCAGGCGCGCGACCTGGCGCCCGTAGCCTGCGCTGATGCGGCCCAGCGAACGCTGGGTCCAGGCATTGAGACCGCGCGGCTCGCGATGCGGCCGCACCAGCTTGGAACACATCATCGGGGTCAGGGTGAGGGCCACGAAGGCGGAGATCGCCACCGCCGCGGCCAGCGCCACCGACAGTTCGCGGAACAGGCGCCCGGTGTTGCCTTCCATGAAACCCACCGGCAGGAACACGGCCACCAGCACCGCGGTGGTGGCGATCACCGCGAAGGCCACCTGCGCGGTGCCACGGCGCGCAGCCACCAGCGACGGCTCGCCCAGGTCGGCGCGGCGCTGCACGTTCTCCAGCACCACGATGGCGTCGTCCACCACGAGGCCGATGCACAGCACCAGGGCCAGCAGGGTCAGCAGGTTGATCGAGAATCCGAACGCGTACAGGGCGATGAACGCCGCCACCAGGCACACCGGCACGGTGACCGCCGGGATCAGCGCCGCGCGCAGGCTGCCGAGGAACAGCCAGATCACGCCGAACACCAGCACCATCGCCTCGCCCAGGGTCCAGTACACGCGCTCCACCGAGGCCTCGATGAAGGTGGTGCTGTCGTAGGCGACGAAGATGTCGGTGCCTTCGGGCAGGGTCTTCTGCACCTCGGCCGCCTCCGCCCGGGCGGCGCGGGCCACGTCCAGCGCATTGGCGGTGGAGGTGCGGACGATGCCCAGGCCGACGTTGGGTACGCCGTTGCTGCGCAGGTAGGAGCGCCGTTCCTCCGGCCCCAGCTCCACCTTCGCCACGTCGCCCAGGCGGACCACGTAGCCGTCCGCACCCTTGCGCAGCGGCAGGTTGGCGAACTGCCCCGGCGCCTGGTAGCCGCGCTCCACGCGCAGGGTGAAATCGCGGGTGGCCGACTCGATGCGGCCGGCCGGCAGCTCCACGTTCTCCGCGCGCAGGGCCGACTCCACGTCGCCGGCGGTGATCCCGCGCGCGGCCATGGCGTCGCGGTCCAGCCAGATGCGCATGGCGTAGCGCTGGCCACCGCCCAGCTGCACCCGGGCCACGCCGTCCAGCGCGGAGAGCCGGTCGACCACGTAGCGGTCGGCGTAGTCGGTCAGCTCCATCGTGTCCATCACGGTGGAGCGCATGTTGAGCCAGATGATGACGTCGGCGTCGGCTTCGACCTTGGCGATCTCCGGCGGGTCGGCCTCCTCCGGCAGGCGGTCCATCACCCGGCTGACCCGGGCGCGCACGTCGTTGGCCGCCGCCTCGATGTCGCGGCTGAGGTTGAACTCGATGGTCACGTCGGCGCGGCCGTTGCGGCTCTGCGACTGGATGGTGCGGATGCCTTCGATGCCGGCCAGGCCGTCCTCGAGGATCTGGGTGACGCGGGTCTCGACCACGGCGGCCGAGGCACCGGGATAGCGCACCTCGACCGAGACGATCGGCGGGTCGATGTTGGGCAGCTCGCGCAGGGTCAGGCGCATGAACGACATGCCGCCCAGCACCACCAGCAGCAGGCTCACCACCATCGCGAAGACGGGGCGCTTGATCGACAGGTCCGACAGCTTCATCGGCTCAGTCCCGGTCGCCGCTGCCCGCGCCGGGCGCGTCGCCCGCTTCCGGCCCCGGCTGCGGCGCATCGGCCACCTTCACCCCCGGGCGCAGCTTGCCGGTGCCCTCGACCACGATGCGGTCGCCCGCGGCCAGGCCGTCGGTGATCTCGGCCAGCCCCTCGCGGCGCACGCCGGTGCGCACCGGCGCCTGCTCGACCAC
>JAEWAG010000006.1 GCA_023391775.1 Pseudomonadota bacterium
GCAAGCGCGGTGCTGCTGCCCGGCGATGGCGGCATCGGCGGGGCGGTGGTCGGCGTGGGCGACCGGCTGGATCCCTATTCCTATGCGCACGGCCCGCTGGCCCTGCCGGAGGCCGCCTGGGCGCCGCAGGACGCGCTGGCCGAGGACCAGCGCGCCGCACTGCAGCTGGGCTGGGGCCTGGGCAGCTACCGCTTCGAACGCTACAAGCGCGCCCCGCGCAAGCCGGCCCAGCTGGTGCTGGACGGCGTGGATGCCGAAGCGCTGGACGTGCTGGAGGCCTGCGCGCGGGTGCGCGACTGGGTCAACACCCCCACCCAGGACATGGGCCCGGACGAACTGGAAGGCATCGCCCGCGAACTGGCCCAGGTGCACGGCGCCGAGCTGGAGGTGATCGCCGGGCAGCAGCTCCTGGAGCAGCACTTCCCGGCGCTCCACGCGGTCGGCCGCGCATCGCATCGTGCGCCGCGCCTGATCGCCCTGCGCTGGGGCGAGGCCTCGCATCCGCACGTGGCGGTGGTCGGCAAGGGCGTGTGCTTCGATACCGGCGGCCTGGACATCAAACCCGCCGACGGCATGCGCAACATGAAGAAGGACATGGGCGGCGCGGCGCACGCGCTGGCCCTGGCCGGGCTGGTCATGGCGCGCAGGCTGCCGCTGCGCCTGACCCTGCTGGTGCCGGCGGTGGAGAACGCGATCGGCCCCGATGCGCTGCGCCCGGGCGAGATCATCGCCACGCGCAAGGGCGTGAGCGTGGAGATCGACAACACCGATGCCGAGGGCCGGGTGATCCTGTGCGATGCGCTGGCCTACGCCGCCGAGCAGCAGCCGGCGCTGGTGCTGGATTTCGCCACCCTCACCGGCGCGGCGCGCATCGCCCTGGGCCCGGACCTGCCGGCGCTGTTCGCCAACGACGACGCACTGGCCGAGGCCTGGCTGGCGGCCGGCGGCCAGACCCGCGACCCGGTGTGGCGCATGCCGCTGTGGCGCCCGTACCTGCGCTACCTGGCCTCGAACGTGGCCGACCTGGCCAATGCCGGCTCGCGCATGGCCGGCGCGGTGACCGCTGCGCTGTACCTGGAGCGCTTCCTGCCCGAGGGCATGCCGTGGGCGCACCTGGACACCTACGCCTGGAACGACAGCGCGCGTGCGGGCCGGCCTGCCGGTGGCGAGGCGCTTGGCCTGCGCTCGGCCTACGCGCTGCTGAAGGCACGCACCGCCGGCTGAGGCCGGCGTACGTCAGGTCGCGACCTCGACCCGGTCGCGACCGGCGCGCTTGGCGCGGTAGAGCGCCGCATCGGCGCGGCGCATCAGGCCTGCGCCGTCCTCCCCCGGCTGCCACGTGGCCAGCCCCACCGACACGGTCACGGCCGGAAGCTCGCCGCCGTGGTGCTGCACGCGCATGTGCCGCACCGCCTCGACGATGCGCTGGGCGCAGGCCAGCGCGGCAGCCGCATCGGCTTCCGGCAGGATCAGGGTGAACTCCTCGCCACCGTAGCGGCAGGGGATGTCCTCGGCACGGGCGTGCTGCTGCAGCAGCTGGCCGAACCCGGCCAGCAGGGCGTCGCCGCCGGCGTGGCCGTGCAGGTCGTTGAACGCCTTGAAGTGGTCTAGGTCCAGCATCAGCAGGCTCAGCGGCAGCTGGCGCCGCTCGCAGCGCCCCAGCTCGCGGGCCAGGGATTCCTCCAGGTAGCGGCGGTTGTACAGCCCGGTCAGCGGCTCGCGGATGGACTGCAGGCGCAGGCGCTCCTGCAGGTGCAGGTTGTGCAGGGCCATGGACAGCTGCTCGGCCGCCGCCTGCACCAGCGCCATCTGCCCTTCGGCCGGCGCCTGGTGCGAAGAGAGGTAGATGAAGCCGAGCTGGGTGCCCTGCGCGGCCAGCGGCACGCAGGCGGTGGCCACGCTTACCCCCAGCTCCGGGGCCTCGATATGGGCGCAGCCGGGGCCGTCGTCGGCACTGCCGCCGCGATGCATGCGGCCGCGGCGCAGCGCCCAGCACTCCGGCGGCGAAACCAGCGGCGCGCTGTGCGCGGCGTGCACGCCCCATTGGGTGATCGCTTCGGCGTAGTCGGCCGAGGCCTTGATCCGGTACACGGTGCCGCCGGCCTCCGGCAGCAGGCGTCCCAGCAGGCGGCTGGTCAGGTCCACCGCCTCGTCGGTGCTGCTGCAGCTCAGCAGCAGGCCGCCGTAGCGGTTGAGCTCGGCCAGGCCGGCTCCACGCCGCTCCAGCTCGGCCACCGACTCGCGCAGGCGGGCGTTGGCGTCCGCGCTGCCGCGTTCGGCATGCGCGCGGCGACGGATCTCGCGGCCCATGCGCAGGTAGACGAGGGTGACCACCAGCAGGCCGAAGGGAATGCCCAGCACGGCCAGCGCGCGCAGCAGGTCGGCGCTGCGGCGGCTGGAACGGTCGCGCTCGGCCAGCAGCTGCTGCTCGCGCTCCAGCAGCTGCCGGGCGTGGGCGCGGATGGCGGAGGAGACCTGTTTGACCTCCGGGCCGATGGCCGCCTGCGCCGCGGACTGGCCGCCTTCGCGATAGCGCCGCAGGTTGCGGTCGATCTGGTCCATGCGCTGCTGGCCCAGGCGGCGCAGGTGGCCGACCCGGCGCTGCTGCTCCGGGTTGTCCTGGACCAGCTGCGAGAGCCTGTCCAGCAGGGGGTCCAGCTGCTGGCCGTTGCCGCGGTAGTCGGCCAGGTAGTCGACGTCACCGGTGAGCAGGTAGCCGCGCTGGGCCGACTCGGCATCGCGCAGCCGCGCCTCGAAGGCGTCGATGTGGCTGATCACCTGGCGGGTGTGCGCGACCTGGTTGGCGTCGGCGATGAAGCGGTGCGCCCCCAGCAGCACGCCCACGGCGATGCCCAGGAACAGCCCGGTGGCCAGCAGCAACCCGGTCAGGCTGGCCCTGCGGCGGTGGCGGCGTGCGACTGGCGGTGCGGCGTTCACAGCAGCCCCCGCTGCCGCGCCAGGCGGTGGGCTTCGATGCGGTTGGCCGCGCCCAGTTTGCCGATGGCTTCGGACAGGTAGTTGCGCACGGTGCCGTGCGACAGTCCCAGCTGTCCGGCGATGCGGGCCGCGGACAGGCCCTCGCCGGCCAGGCGCAGCACCTGGCGTTCGCGGTCGTTGAGCGGGTCGGACTCGTTCCAGGCTTCCACGGCCAGCTCCGGGTCGATCGCGCGGCCGCCGCGGTGCACGGTGCGCAGCGCGTCGGCCAGGCGCTCGGCCGGGGCGTCCTTGAGCAGGTAGCCGCGGACCCCGGCATCCAGCGCGCGGCGCAGGAACCCGGCCCGGGCGAAGGTGGTGACGATCACCACCTTCACCGGCAGTTCGTGGCGGGCGATGCGCGCGGCCAGGTCCAGGCCGCCGAGGCCGGGCATCTCGATGTCGGTGACCAGCACGTCCGGCCGCAGGCGCTGCAGCTCACGCCAGGCGTCTTCGCCATCGGCGGCCACGCCGGCGACCTCGATATCGGACTCGAGCGCCAGCAGCGCGGCCAGCGCGCCACGCACCATCGCCTGGTCTTCGGC
>JAEWAG010000066.1 GCA_023391775.1 Pseudomonadota bacterium
GGTCCGGATAGGCGCGCGCGCCGAGCAGGCGCACCGGCGGATTGGCGCGGGTATAGCGTGCGCCGCGGCCGCCGGCATGGGCCCGGTAGCGCGCGTCCACGTCGGGGCTGATGCCGGCGTACCACGCGCCATTGGCGCATTCGATCAGGTACAGGAACCAGGGGCGGGCGGCGGAGGGCATGGGTGCATTATCGGCCCGGCGGCCGCCGTGCGCCTGCGCGACGGTGCACCAGGCCTTGAAAGCCGGGCCGCGGACCGCATTGTGATGGCATCGCCGGCGTGCCGGCCCCTCTCCGAGGATTTCCCGATGCGGATGGACAAGCTCACCTCGCGTTTCCAGCAGGCGCTGGCCGACGCGCAGTCGCTGGCCGTGGGCCGCGACCACAACCTGCTGGAGCCGGTGCACGTGCTGGTCGCACTGCTCGAGCAGTCCGGCGGCAGTACCCGGCCGCTGCTGGCGCAGGCCGGCGTGAACGTCCCCCTGCTGCGCGAGCGGCTGGGCGAGACGCTGGAGAAGCTGCCGAAGGTGTCCGGCCAGGCCGGCAACCTGTCGATCGGCAACGACCTGGGGCGCCTGCTCAACCTCACCGACCGGCTTGCCCAGCAGAACGGTGACCAGTACATCGCCAGCGAATGGTTCGTGGTCGCCGCGCTGGAGGACACTGGCGCGGTCGGCCAGGCGCTGAAGGCCGCCGGTGCCGACAAGGCGCGCCTGCAGGCGGCGATCGACAAGGTGCGCGGCGGCCAGACCGTGCAGTCGGAGAGCGCCGAGGACCAGCGCCAGGCGCTGGAGAAGTACACCATCGACCTGACCGCGCGCGCCGAGGGCGGCAAGCTGGACCCGGTGATCGGCCGCGACGAGGAGATCCGCCGCACCATCCAGGTCCTGCAGCGCCGCACCAAGAACAACCCGGTGCTGATCGGCGAGCCGGGCGTGGGCAAGACCGCCATTGTCGAGGGCCTGGCCCAGCGCATCGTCAACGGCGAAGTGCCCGAGGGTCTGCGCGGCAAGCGCGTGCTGAGCCTGGACATGGGCGCGCTGATCGCCGGCGCCAAGTACCGCGGCGAGTTCGAGGAGCGGCTCAAGGGCGTGCTCAACGACCTGGCGCGCAACGAAGGCCAGATCATCCTGTTCATCGACGAGCTGCACACCATGGTCGGCGCGGGCAAGGCCGATGGCGCCATGGACGCGGGCAACATGCTCAAGCCGGCGCTGGCGCGCGGCGAGCTGCACTGCATCGGCGCCACCACCCTGGACGAGTACCGCCAGTACATCGAGAAGGACGCCGCGCTGGAGCGCCGCTTCCAGAAGGTGTTCGTGGGCGAGCCCAGCGTCGAGGACACCATCGCCATCCTGCGCGGGCTCAAGGAGCGCTACGCGGTGCACCATGGCGTGGAGATCACCGACCCGGCCATCGTCGCCGCCGCCACCCTGTCCAACCGCTACATCACCGACCGGCAGCTGCCGGACAAGGCGATCGACCTGATGGACGAGGCCGCATCGCGCATCCGCATGGAGATCGACTCCAAGCCCGAGGAGCTGGACCGGCTCGAGCGGCGCCTGATCCAGCTCAAGATCCAGCGCGAGATGCGTAAGAAGGCGAAGCACGACGCCTCCAGGCAGCGCCTGGCCGACCTGGAGGCCGACATCGAGAAGCTCGAGCGCGAGTTCTCCGACCTGGACGAGGTGTGGAAGGCCGAGAAGGCGGCGCTGCAGGGCGCGACACGGGTCAAGGAGCAGCTGGAGCAGGCGCGCATCGAGCTGGAGGCCGCGCAGCGTGCGCAGGATTACGCACGCATGAGCGAGATCCAGTACGGCCGCATCCCGGCCCTGGAAAAGCAGCTGGCCGCCGCGCAGGAGGCCGAGCGCAGGGATTTCCGCCTGGTGCAGGACCGCGTCACCGACGAGGAGATCGCGCAGGTGGTCAGCCGCTGGACCGGCATCCCGGTCAACCGGATGCTGGAAGGCGAGCGCGAGAAGCTGCTGCGCATGGAGCAGTCGCTGGGCCAGCGCGTGGTCGGGCAGGGCGAGGCGATCAAGGTGGTGTCCGATGCGGTGCGCCGCTCGCGCGCCGGCCTGTCCGATCCCAACCGCCCGATCGGCTCGTTCCTGTTCCTGGGGCCCACCGGCGTGGGCAAGACCGAGCTGTGCAAGGCGCTGGCCGAATTCCTGTTCGACAGCTCCGAAGCCATGGTGCGCATCGACATGAGCGAGTTCATGGAGAAGCACTCGGTGGCCCGCCTGATCGGCGCGCCCCCGGGCTACGTGGGCTACGAGGAAGGCGGCTACCTGACCGAGGCCGTGCGCCGGCGGCCGTATTCGCTGATCCTGCTGGACGAGGTGGAGAAGGCGCATCCGGACGTGTTCAACATCCTGCTGCAGGTGCTGGACGACGGCCGCCTGACCGATGGCCAGGGCCGCACCGTGGACTTCCGCAATACGGTGATCGTAATGACCTCCAACCTGGGCTCGCACCAGATCCAGGAGCTGTCCGGCGACGGCTCGCCGGAGGCCTTCGTGCAGATGAAGGCGGCGGTGATGGGCGTGGTGCAGGCGCACTTCCGTCCGGAGTTCATCAACCGGCGCGACGACATCGTCGTGTTCCACCCGCTGGACAAGGCCCAGATCCAGTCCATCGCCCGCATCCAGCTGCGCGGGCTGGAGAAGCGGCTGGGCGAGCGCGGCTTGAAGCTGGAGCTGTCGGATGCGGCGATGGACCTGCTGGGCAACGTCGGCTTCGACCCGGTGTACGGCGCGCGCCCGCTCAAGCGCGCGATCCAGCAGCAGCTGGAAAACCCGCTGGCGCAGAAGATCTTCGCCGGCGAGTTCGCCAGCGGCGACACCATCCACGTCGAGGCCGGCGGCGGCC
>JAEWAG010000104.1 GCA_023391775.1 Pseudomonadota bacterium
CTGCAGTTCGCGGGTCAGCGCATCGATACGCACCCCCAGGGCATCCAGGTCTTCGCGGGTGGGCACGTCCATCTGCCGCAGGGCCTGCTGGACTCGGTGCTCGAACGCACGTCCGACGCTGTCCCAGGCCTCGTTGGCCTTGGCACTGGCCCGGCCGAGGGCGCCGTCCAGCGCGTGGCGCAGGCTTTCCAGGCGCGCCGCGGCCGTGCCTTCGCCGGTGGGGGCCGCACCGGCGCCGACGGCCCGTCCCTCGTCGGCCAGCTGCTCGAACAGCTTGCTGCCCTCGGACTGGGCGCGGGCCAGCGCGCCGATTCCGGCCAGCCACACCTGGTGCGCGGAGTCGCCCAGCTCGCGGGCCAAGCGCCCGGCCTGGGCCTGCATGTCGGCGGCGCTCGGGGTCTCGCGATAGCGGTTGTCGGTCATGGCCGGATCCTCGGTTTGGGAACCGGGGCAGTATCGGCAGCGACCTGCAAACGCCGCGTGATCCGTCAGTCCAGCTTCTCCGCCAGGACCCGGCGGATCTCGGATTCGACCATGCCCTTCAGCGCCGAGAACAGGAAGCCCAGCTCGGCCTGCACCCGCACCCGCCCCGGCAGCATCTCGATGCGGCCGTCGATGCCCGGACCGCCCAGCTGCAGCACCTCGCCCTCCCAGGTGGCCGCCAGGCCGTGGCGCTCCTGCAGCTTGGCGGCAATGCCTTCCACCGCCTGGCGGACCTGCGCCGGCGTGCGCGAGTGCGGATGTTCGATGTCGATGCGGGACAAGCAGGTGACTCCTGGACGGGGAAAAGGCGCAACCGCAGCACTGGAACTGGCGGCTGCCGCGAGTGCACTGATAGTCTGCCACGCATGCACGAACACGCACTGCACCTGCACTTCAGCAATCGCCAGCAGGCCGACCATCCCCTGGAGCCGGGGGTGCTGCGGCTGGTGCGCCAGGCCAACGGTACCCTGGGCCTGGGCGACGGCGTGGCCGGCGCGCTGCTCGCGCAGTTCTGCCTGGACCGGCGCGGGCTGTGGCTGCAGGTCGCCAATGGTGCGCGGGGCATCCACGTCAATGGCCGCCCGGTGCGGCGCATGGCCCTGCTGCGCCCCGGTGACGCGGTCTATGCCGACGGCGTGGAGCTGCTGGTGCGTGCGCCGCCACGCCCGGCTGGGGGCGATGACATCGGCATCCGGCATGATCCGTGCGTGCTCCTGCGCGGCGTCGGCGGCCCCCATCATGGCCGCGGCTTCACCCTGGACCAGCCCCGTCTGGTCGGCTCCGCGGCCGAGGCCGACATCCACATCGACCTGCCCTCGTTCGCGGCCCGCCATGCGATGGTTGAACTGCAGGGCACGCAGGTGGTCCTGCGCGATCTGGGCTCGGCGGAGGGCAGCGTGGTCAACGGCATGCCGGTGCGCGATGCCGTGCTGGCCGCCGGCGACCAGCTGGTGTTCGACGGCCAGCACCGGTTCGTGATCGAGTGCCCCATGGCGCCACCCACGCCACGGGCTCCGGCCGGGCAGGAGCCGGTCCAGGTGGCCGCGCCTGCGCCGACCCCGGCCAAGCCGGCAGGCGTGCGCCTGCCCTGGCTGTTGCTGGCGGCGATCCTGCTGGCTGCTGCGCTCAGCGCGCTGCTGTGGTTCGGCGCGCCCTGAACCGGGAGGCCACGCGCCAGCCAAGCAGCAGGGCGAGGATGGCCGCATACACGGCCGGCTCGCGGAGGTCGGATTTCACCAGCCACCAGAAATGGAGCACCGCCAGCACGCCGATGGCGTACACGGCCCGGTGCAGCTGGCCCCAGCGCCGGCCGAGGCGGCGCATCCAGCCGCGCGTGGAGGTGATTGCCAGCGGCACCAGCAGCAGCCAGGCCAGGAAGCCGACGGTGATGAAGGGCCGCTTTGCGATGTCCTCGAACAGCTGGGCCCAGTAGCCGCCCAGGTCCAGCACCACGTAGGCGGCCAGGTGCAGGCAGGCGTAGAAGAAGGCGTACAGGCCGAGCATCCGGCGGAACCGGAGCAGGCTCGCCTGACCGGTGATACGCCGCAGCGGCGTGATCGCCAGGGTCACCAGCAGCAGGCGCAGTGCCCACAGGCCGGTCTCGTGCTCGATCGCCGCGACCGGGTCGGCGCCCAGCGCGTCGCTGCCGCTGCGCCATACCTCGGCAATCCGCCACCCCAGCCACGCCGCCGGGGCCACGGCCAGCATGTGGACCAGGGCCTTGGCGGCGACGATGCCGCGGCCCGCGTGCTGCGTGGCGCCTGGCCGCGCCGGCCGCGGACTCAGTACCACTTGCGCAGGTCCATGCCGGCGTAGAGCGCGGCGACCTGGTCGGCGTAGCCGTTGAACGGCAGGGTCGGGATGCGGCCCGCGAACAGCTTGTTCCTGCTCCCGGCGATGCGGCGCTCGGTCTTCTGGCTCCAGCGCGGGTGGTCCACGGCCGGATTCACATTGGAGAAGAAGCCGTACTCGGACGGCTGCAGCGCGTTCCATGCCGTCCTAGGCATGCGCTCGGTGAAGCGGATGGCCACGATGGACTTGATCGACTTGAAGCCGTACTTCCACGGCACGACCAGCCGCAGCGGCGCACCGTTCTGCTGCGGCAGCGGCTTGCCGTAGACGCCGGTGGCCAGCAGCGTGAGCGGATGCATGGCCTCGTCAATGCGCAGCCCCTCGCGGTAGGGCCAGTCGATCGACCGGTAGCGCAGGCCCGGCATCTGCTTCGGGTCGGCCAGCGTGGTGAAAGCCACATACTTCGCCTTGGAGGTCGGTTCGAAGCGGCGCAGCACCTCGCCCAGCGCCACGCCGGTCCACGGAATCACCATCGACCAGCCCTCCACGCAGCGCAGGCGGTAGATGCGCTCCTCGGCGCTGATCCCGCGCAGCAGGTCGTCCAGCCCGAGCGTGCCCGGCTTCGCGCACTCGCCGTCCACGACCACCGACCAGGGCGAGGTGCGCAGGGTCTTCGCCGCCCGCGAGGGGTCGTCCTTGTTGGTGCCGAACTCGTAGAAGTTGTTGTAGGTGGTGATGTCCTCGTAGCGGGTCAGCTCCTCGTCGGTGCTGAAGCCCGCGCGGGCCTGGGCGACGCTGACCCGGGTCGCGGCCGGGGGAGGCGGCTCGGCCTCGGCGCATCCGGCCAGGCCAAGCAGCGGGCTCGCGGCAAGGGCGCCCAGCAGGCGGCGGCGCTCGCGATAGACCGCCTCGTCGGTGATCTCGCTGGCCAGGATGCGGGGCAGGGGCGGCAGGCGCATGGGGAGTTTTCCGCGGTCGGACAGGGGTGTGACAGCGCCTCGGGCCGGCAGGTTCCGGGCCGCGCGGGCGGGGCTTGGTTGCGCCCGCAACAAGTACGCTGCGGCATACTACGAGCCCTTTTGTTATGGGTGCTTCATGACGCGCGCGTACAACTTCAGTGCCGGCCCTGCGACATTGCCGGAAGCGGTCCTGCGCCAGGCCCAGGCCGAGATGCTGGACTGGAACGGGGTGGGTGCGTCGATCGTCGAACTGAGCCATCGCGGCGCCGAGTTCATGGGCATCGCGGCCCAGGCCGAGGCCGACCTGCGGGCGTTGATGTCGATCCCGGACGACTACGCCGTGCTGTTCCTGGCCGGTGGCGCCACCACCCAGCAGGCCTTGCTGGCGCTGAACTTCGCCCGCCCGGGCCAGAGCGCGGACTACGTGGTCACCGGCCACTGGAGCAAGACCGCGATCCGCCAGGTCACGCCCTACGTGGACGTGCACGTGGCCGCCAGCAGCGAGGCCGGCGGGTTCCATGACATCCCGCCGCGTGCGTCCTGGTCACTGAGCGCGGATGCGGCCTATGTGCACATCACCGCCAACGAGACCATCCACGGCGTCGAGTACCGCGAGGTCCCGGACGTGGGAGAGGTTCCGCTGTTCGCCGACTTCAGTTCGTCCATCGCCTCCGAGCCGGTGGACGTGTCGCGCTACGGGCTGATCTACGCCGGTGCGCAGAAGAACCTCGGTCCGGTCGGCATCTCGGTGGTGATCGTGCGCCGTGACCTGCTCGAGCGCGTCGGCCAGCCGCGCGCGGACATCTTCACCTATGCCTCGCATGCGGCGCGCGACTCGATGCTCAACACGCCGCCGACCTGGAACTGGTACCTGCTCGGCCTGACCGTGCGCTGGATGCGCGAGCAGGGGGGCGTGGAGGAGTTCGCGCGGCGCAACGCGGCCAAATCGGCCCTGGTGTACGCGGCGATCGACGGCTCCGGCGGCTTCTACCGCAACGAAGTGGCACCGGCGGTGCGCTCGCGCATGAACATCCCGTTCTTCCTCGCCGACGATGCGCTGACCGGGCGCTTCGTTGCCGAGGCCAGGGAGGCCGGCCTGCTGGCGCTCAAGGGCCACAAGGCCGTCGGTGGATTGCGCGCCTCGCTGTACAACGCATTGCCGGTCGAAGGCGCCCAGGCCCTGGTCGACTTCATGGCCGGCTTCCAGCAGCGCTACGGCTAGCCGCGCCCGGTCACCCGCGCTGCCCGGCGCACTCCCCGAACACGGAATCGATTGATGGCATCCAGCAAGAAAACCCGCGCTGCGACCCCGGCCGCCAGCAC
>JAEWAG010000107.1 GCA_023391775.1 Pseudomonadota bacterium
GAGCGAGGCGTTGAAGTCCGGGAACTGCTTCAGCGCCGCGGCGCTGGCCTTGAGCAGGAACGCGAGCATGGTCAGCTTGATGCCGGACTTGCTCTTCTCCTGCTCCTTGTTGAGCTGCACGCGCAGCGCTTCCAGCTCGGTGATGTCGGCCTGGTCGAACTGGGTGACGTGCGGGATCATCGCCCAGTTGCGCGCCAGGTTGGCCCCGGAAATCTTCTTGATGCGCGACAGCGGCTGGGTTTCGGTCTCGCCGAACTTGCTGAAGTCGACCTTCGGCCAGGGCAGCTGGTTCAGGCCGCCGCCGGCACCGCGGGCCGCCGCCGCGGATGCGGTGGCACCGCCGGCCAGGGCGGCCTTGACGAAGCGCTGCACGTCCTCGCGGGTGATGCGACCACCGCGCTCGCTGCCCTTGACCTGGAACAGGTCCACGCCCAGCTCGCGGGCGAACAGGCGCACCGCGGGCGTGGCGTACGGCACCTGGTCCGGGAGCACGCCTTCGGCATTGAACTCCACCGGGGGGGTCCGCGGAGCGGCGCCGGCCGACGCGGGCTGGTGCGACTGCGCCTGGGCGATCTCGCGCTGGGCCAGCTTGTCGACCTGCTCGGGCACGGCGACCGGCTCGACCGGTGCACCGGTCTCGGCGGTCTTGACCGGCGCCGCCGGGGCGGCCGCGGCCTTCGGAGCCTCGGCCTTGGGCGCCGACGCGGGGGCGGCATCGGCCACCTCGATCATGGCCACGACGCTGCCTTCGGACAGGGTGTCGCCCAGCTTGACCTTCAGTTCCTTGACCACGCCGGCAAAGGGAGACGGCACTTCCAGCGTCGCCTTGTCCGACTCCAGCGTGACCAGGCCCTGGTCCTGGCTCACGGTGTCGCCAACGGCGACCAGGACTTCGATGACGGGGACGTCGCTGTAATCCCCGATGTCGGGGACGCGCGCTTCCTTGATTTCGGCCATGCCAGGGCTCCGGCGTTGTGCGTGGGGAAAGACCTCCTATTGTGTCCGGCCGGACCGCACCCGCCAACCTCCGCCGCCGTAGCGTGCGCGACCGCCGCACGACCGGCGAAGGTTTCACCGGACACCATCGCCCGCAAAGCCACGCCGGTGCTGGATCACGGGCGCATCACGTCGCCGCGGGCGCCGGTTTACGTGCACGCCGCCGTGAGCTGGATGAACCCGGCCACGCGCCGCAAAGCGCGCAACCACGGGGCCTGCGCGGGGTTTGCTGAACCGGCGCCGTGGACAATCCGCATGGGAAGGCTTTGGTTCATCCCGCCGCTCCTAGGGTCGGCCTCGCCCACTCCACGGGCATAGAACAACGAAAGAGGAGACTCCCCCATGCGGTCCATTCGAATCCTTACCCTTGCCCTGGTCCCGGCCCTGGCCATCGCCACCCCGGCCTTCGCCCAGGATGGCACCGGCTCGGCCGCCGACAAGCGCTTCGCCGTGGTCGGCGGCATCGCCCACATCGACCCTTCCGATCCGGGTGACGGCCTGCGCGTGGATGGCGGCCCGGCCCCGACCCTGAGCGCCAGCTGGTACGCCACCGAGAACTTCGCGGTCGAGCTGTGGGGCGCGGCGGACAAGTTCAACCACCGCGTGCGCGAGGACAGCCTCGGCAAGATCGGTACCGTCGAGCAGCAGCCGATCGCACTGAGCGGCCAGTGGCATTTCGGCCAGGCCGACAACACCTTCCGCCCGTTCGTGGGCCTGGGCTACTACGAGTCCAACTTCAGCAACGAGGATGTCGCCGGCCTCGGCGGCGCCGTGGGTCTTGAAACCGCCAAGGGCGCCATCGGCACCGTCGGCCTGGACATGAACATCAACGAGACCTGGTTCGCGCGCACCGACGTGCGCTACATGCACTCGCGCCCGGAGCTGCGCGTGGGCGGCCAGGGCACCGGCCAGGAGCTGGAGCTGGATCCGTGGACAGTCGGCGTGGGCATCGGCGCGCGCTTCTGATCCGAAGCCGGCACCCAGCACCGGAAAGCGGGCCACACGGCCCGCTTTTCTTTTGCGCCCTCAGTGCGGTGAGCGGTCGTAGCCGCGATGGCGGCGGTAGCGGGCCAGCCGGTGGCGCAGGCCCCAGGCCTGCGCGGTGGCGTATCCCAGCAGCAGCGCCCCCGCCGCCAGCAGCCCGGCGTGGCTGAGCCAGCCGCTTTCGGGCCATTGCGCGCCGGTGGTCCACACCCGCACCGTCTGCACCAGGCCGGCCACCAGGCGCACGCCCACCAGCAGCGCCAGGGCCGACACCAGCCACGCATTGGAACGGTAATAGAGCCCGGCAGGGGTGGCTTCGAAGCGGGTAAGCGCGTGCCCGGCCGCGCCCAGCAGCAGCCCGGCCGGATAGGCCATCGCCACGTAGGGCCAGGCCAGCGGCCACAGCAGGCCGGCAACGGCGGTGGACAGCAGCATCAGCAGGCTGGAGGCCAGCGCCGACCACCATGCCAGCGCGACCACCCAGCCGATCGCCTGCCGGCGCGAACGCGCCACCCGGTAGCGCTGCCACAGCGACAGCGGCAACAGCAGCAGCATCAGCCCCGCCGCCAGCAGGACCGCAAGCAGGATGGCGAGCAGCAGCGGCATCGCTCAGAACGCCGGCAGTACCGCGCCGCGGTACTTCTGCTCGATGAACGCCTTGACCTCCGCGCTGGTCAGCGCGCGGGCCAGCGCCTGCACCCGCGGATCGTCGCGGTTGTCCGCGCGTGCGACGAGGAAGTTCACGTAGGGCGAGTCGCTGCCCTCGATCGCCAGCGCATCGCGGGTCGGGTCCAGCCCGGCATCCAGCGCGTAGTTGGTGTTGATCAGGGCCAGGTCCACCTGGTCGAGGATCCGCGGCAGCATCGCCGAGTCCAGCTCGCGGAACTTGAGCCCCTTCGGGTTGGCGGTGATGTCGCGCTGGGTGGCCAGCGCATTGGCCGGATCGGCCAGGGTGATCACCCCGGCGGTATGCAGCAGGATCAGCGCGCGCGAGTTGTTGCTCGGGTCGTTGGGAATGGCCACGTCCGCGCCTTCCGGCAGTGCCTGCAGCGAGGCGTGGCGGCGCGAATAGGCACCGAACGGCTCGATGTGCACGCCCACCACCGTCACCAGGTCCGTGCCGCGGCCGGCGTTGTCCGCCTGCAGGTAGGGCTCGGTCTGGAAGTAGTTCTCGTCGATGTGCTTCTGCGCGACCTGGTCGTTGGGCTGCACGTAGTCGTTGCACACGCGCACCTGCAGGTCCACGCCCTCGGCGGCCAGGAGGGGTTTGACCACTTCCAGCACCTCCGCATGCGGGATGGCGGTGGCGGCCACGCTCAGGCGGCCGGACGGGGCGTCAGCGTCGGCCCCGCAGGCGGACAGCGCCGCGCCGGCGAGGAGGATCAGGGGCAGGAATCGTGCGCGCATGGGAGTTCCGGAAGTCGGGAAGAAAGAACGGTGAGGCAGGCGGCCCTGGGTCAGCGACGGCTGTAGCGTGCCACCAGGCGGTCACCGGCCATCTGTACCAGCTGGACCAGGACCAGCAGCAGGACCACGGTGACCACGGCCACGTCGGTATGCGAGCGCTGGTAGCCGTCGCGGAAGGCCAGGGCGCCCAGACCACCGGAGCCGATCGCGCCGCCCATGGCGGTGAAGCCGACCAGGGCGATGGTGGTCACGGTGGCGCCGGCGACCAGGCCCGGCCGCGCCTCCGGCAGCAGCACCCGCCAGACCAGCTGCCAGGTGGTCGCGCCCATCGCCAGGGTCGCCTCGATCACGCCGCGGTCGACCTCGCGCAGCGCGGTCTCGACCAGGCGCGCGTAGAACGGCGCGGCGCCCACC
>JAEWAG010000134.1 GCA_023391775.1 Pseudomonadota bacterium
CGGCACTGTCGTCCTGCTGGCGGCCCGGTAGCGCATCGCTGTCGTTGCAAAGCGGCGGCCATGCGGCACTCTGGGAGGCGCCGGGAAGACCGGTGCCAACAGGGACGACGCGATGCAGATCCACGTGGACGGGGCACTGGTCAGGGGTTTCCGCGACGGGCGGGGCTGGTCCCAGGAACACCTGGCCGAGGCAGCCGGCCTCAGCCTGAGGACGGTGCAGCGGATCGAGAACGGCGAGAAGGCCGCGCGCGAATCGGTGATGGCGCTGGCGGCCGCGTTCGGCGTCGACGTGCGGGCACTGACCGTCGACCGGGAGGCGGAGGCCGCGCAAGCCGCGCGCGCCGGGAAGGCGAAGGAACGCGACGCCCTCCGCCTGTCCGTCCTCATCCACCTGGCCGGCTACCTGTTCGGGATGCTGGTGTTCGCCGGCATCGGGCTGGGCACGGGTGACCTCGCGATCATGAAGTGGCCGACGATCTGGTGGACGGTGGCGATGGCGGGCCATGGCCTGGTGCTGTCCGTGGTCGAGCTGGTGGCGCGCCACAGGCAGCCCGGCCCAGCCTGAGCGGGTGCCAGTCGGCGCAGGCCAACGCCCTGCGCGCGGCCGGAGAACCGCTCGCTCCCGCTTCCCGGACGCGGCTCTGCCAGCCCCCGGCGGGATGGGCCCGCGCGCCGATGGCGAAGTCCGGCGTCCACGCACGGCCACCGCTACAATGCGCGCCGATGACCGACTCCGCCCACGCTCCCCTGCTGGCCGCCCAGGGCCTGGCGTTCGCCCGCAACGAGGAGCCGGTGTTCGGCCCGCTCGATTTCGCGGTCGATGCCAACGAGGCGCTGCTGGTCCAGGGCGGCAACGGCTCGGGCAAGACCACCCTGCTGCGGGTGCTGGCCGGGCTGCTGCGGGCGGACGCGGGCCGGATCCTGATCCAGGGCAGGCCCGCCGCTCCCGACCTTCGCGCCCGTGCCGTGGCCTACCTCGGCCACCTGCCGGCGCTGAAGGGCGAGCTGACGGTGCTGGAAAACCTGGCGTTCCTGTGTGGCCTGCACGGCCGCCGCGAAGGCCAGGCGATCGGCCCGGCGCTGGAGGTGGCGGGCATGGCCGGGTACGAGGATGCCCCGGCCCGACAGCTGTCGGCCGGACAGAAGAAGCGCGTCACCCTGGCCCGGCTGTGGCTTTCGCCGGCGCCGCTGTGGCTGCTGGACGAGCCCTACGCCAACCTGGACCTGGAGGGCATCAACCTGGTCAACCGGATGATCTCCGCGCACCTGCGAGGCGGCGGCGCGGCCCTGGTCACCACCCATGGCGCGTACGCCGCACCGCCGGTGCGCACCCGCTTGCTGGAACTGGGAGCCACCGCGTGAGCGCGCCGGGCCTGCGCCAGTCGGCCGTCGCCCTGCTGCGTCGCGACCTGCGCCTGGTCTGGCGACGCCGCGGCGATGCCCTGCAGCCGGCGCTGTTCGCCCTGCTGGTGGTGGTGATGTTCGCCCTGGCCATGGGCGGCGGGCGCGAGTTGCTGCGCGACCACGTCGCGCCCTACGCCATCTGGGTGGCGGTGCTGCTGGCCGGGCTGCTGTCGCTGGACAGCCTGTTCCGCGGCGACGCCGAGGACGGCTCGCTGGAACAGTGGCTGCTGGCGCCGGTGCCGCTGGCCTGGCTGGTGGCGGTGCGCACCTTCGGCCACTGGCTGACCACCGCCGTGCCGCTGCTGCTGGTGGTGCCGGTGCTGGGCGAGTTCCTGTACCTGCCGCGCGCGCAGCTGCCGATGCTGATGCTGACCCTGCTGCTGGGCACGCCGATCCTCAGCCTGCTGGGGGCGGTGGTCGCGGCGCTGACCGTGGGCCTGAAGCGTTCGGGCATCCTGGTCGCCCTGCTGGCCCTGCCGCTGGACGTGCCGGTGCTGGTGTTCGGCGCCGGCAGCGGCGCCGCCAGCGCCCAGGGACTGGACGCCAGCGGCGCGCTGCTGCTGATGGGGGCCGGCCTGGTCGCCAGCGCGGTGCTGGCCCCGCTGGCCGCCGCGGCCGCGATCCGCATCGCCCAGGCCTGAGGCCGCGTACGCCTTGCGCCTGATCAAGGCAGAATGGCCACGCGGATTGCAGCATGCGATCCGCAACCCGAGCCCATGTCCGGCGCCGCAAGTGGTGCCGCAGGGTGGACATTTTGTCCATGCATCCGGCTTGGCCCATCGGGCCCAGTCTGGAAAAATGCCTGGAACGAGCCAGACCGGCGTGCCCCGGGCCTGCCGGCACCCAAAGCGAGCAATGCGATCTCTTCCATGAATCCGGTGATCCGCTGGTTCCACCTCCTCGGCTCACCGCCGTACTTCGACCGCTTCGCGGCGCGCTGGGCCCCGTGGGCCTGGGCCGCCGCGGTGCTGGTGATGGGCGTGGGCGCGTGGCAGGCGCTGTTCGTGGTGCCGGCGGACTACCAGCAGGGCGACAGCGCGCGGATCCTCTACATCCACGTGCCCTCGGCCTGGATGAGCATGTTCGTGTTCGGGCTCATGGCGCTGTATGCGGCCATCGCCCTGGTCTGGCGGATCAAGCTGTGCGAGATCCTGGCCATGGCCTGCGCGCCGATCGGGGCCGGTTTCACCGTGATCACCCTGGCCACCGGCTCGATCTGGGGCAAGCCGATGTGGGGCACCT
>JAEWAG010000155.1 GCA_023391775.1 Pseudomonadota bacterium
TCCGTGGGCGGTCGCCCCGCTGCCTGACGGCGGCTTCCTGGTCACCGAGCGCGGCGGTGCGCTGCGCCGGATCTCCGCCGACGGAACCGTGTCCGAGCCGCTGGGCGGCGTGCCCGAAGTGGCCGCACGCGGCCAGGGCGGCCTGCTCGACGTGGCCCTGGCCCCGGATTTCGCCAGCAGCAGGCGCATCTACCTGACCTACGCCGAGCCCGGTGAAGGCAACACCTCCGGCACCGCTGCGGCTTTCGCCACGCTGGACGGCGAGCAGCTGCGCGACCTGACCGTGATCTACCGCCAGGAGCCGAAGGTCGACGCCGAGCACCACTACGGCTCGCGCCTGGCCTTCGATGGGCAGGGCCACGTGTTCATCAGCCAGGGCGACCGTTCGTTCAAGCCGATGGCGCAGGAACTGGACAAGCTGCAGGGCAAGCTGGTGCGCCTTGGCCTGGATGGCAGCATTCCGCAGGACAACCCCTTCGTCGGCCAGGACGGCGCGCGCCCGGAGATCTGGAGCTACGGCCACCGCAACGCACAGGGCATGGCTTTCGACCCGCGCACCGGCACCCTGTGGGCGTCCGAGCATGGGCCGCGCGGCGGCGACGAGCTCAACCTTCCGCGTCCGGGCCTCAACTACGGCTGGCCGCTGATCACCCACGGCATCGACTACTCCGGCAAGCCGATCGCCGAGGCCCTGGGCCGCGAGCGCGACGGCCTGGAGCAGCCGCACCACGTGTTCGAAGTCTCGCCCGGCCTGTCCGGCATGGCGTTCTACACCGGCCACCAGGACAGCCCCTGGAACGACAGCCTGTTCCTGGGTGCGCTGGCACACCGCAACCTGATCCGCCTGCAGCTGGACGGCGACCGGGTGGTGGCCGAGGAGCGCCTGCTGGAGGACCTGGGCGAGCGCGTGCGCGACGTGCGCGTCGGCGACGACGGCAACCTGTACATCGTGACCGACGAGCCCCAGGGCAAGCTGCTGCGGCTGGAGCCGCCGCGCGGCTGAGGCATGCGGGCGGCGGCACCTGCCGCCCGTTTGACCGCGCGCAAGGCTGGCCGGCGGTGGTCGGCTACAATGGGCGGCGAACCAGAACCGGCAACTCCCCCCGATGTCCTCTGCCTACGGCACCGAGACGGTGCTCGACGTCCGCCACTGGACCGACGCCTACTTCAGCTTCACCACCACCCGCGACGACGGCTTCCGCTTCGAGAACGGCCAGTTCGTGATGATCGGCCTGCCGACCGAGAGCGGCAAGCCGATCATGCGTGCCTACTCCATCGCCAGCGCCAACTGGGAGGAGCAGCTCGAGTTCTTCTCGATCAAGGTGCAGGACGGCCCGCTGACCTCGCGGCTGCAGCACATCAGGCCCGGCGACAGCATCCTGATCGGGCGCAAGCCCACCGGCACCCTGCTGATCAGCGACCTGCACCCCGGCCGCAACCTGTACCTGCTGGGCACCGGCACCGGCCTGGCGCCGTGGCTGTCGGTGATCAAGGACCCGGAGACCTACGAGCGGTTCGAGCGCGTGGTTCTGTGCCATGGCGTGCGCAATGCCGCCGACCTGGCCTACCGCGACTACTTCGAGAAGGAACTGCCGCGGCACGAGATCCTGGGCGACATCATCCGCGAGCGCCTGGTCTACTACCCGGCGGTCAGCCGCGAGGACTTCCCCAACCGGGGCCGCCTGACCGACCTGATGGCCAGCGGCGAGATGATGCGCACCCTCGGCCTGGATCCGCTGGAAGCCGAGCACGACCGCGCCATGATCTGCGGCAGCCCGCAGATGCTGGCCGACTTCCGCACCCTGCTGGACAGCCGCGGCTTCACCGCCTCCCCGCGCATCGGCAGCCTGGGGCAATATGTGTTCGAGCGCGCGTTCGTAGAAAAGTAATCCGGCTGCATGCCGCATCCGGACGACGCGCCCGCACCCTGGGGAGGGACGGATGCTTCGAACTGCCCTGCTGTCCATCGGGCTGGCCTGCGTATCACCGTGCCTGGCCGGAGAACTGCCACCGCCACCGGCCGTCGGCGAACTGCCGCCGCAACAGCTGGGCCAGGACCGGCAGGGCAACCCGGTGGACCTGGGCGACTACCGCGGCAAGGTGACCATCGTGACCTTCTGGGCCTCCTGGTGCGGCCCCTGCCGGCGCGAGCTGCCGGTGCTGGGCCACTTCCAGCAGGTGGTGGGACGCGATGCCCTGGAAGTGGTGGCGGTCAACTTCAAGGAACCGCGCAGCGACTTCGTCTCGATCGTGCGACTCAACCGCGGGCTGGGCCTGACCTGGGTCCACGACGCCAAGGGCACGGTGAGCGACGGGTACGGCGTGCGCGCCCTGCCGCACATGTTCATCCTCGACCACGACGGCCGGGTCGCCTATACCCACCGCGGCTATTCGGAGGCGTCCCTGCCGGGGATCGTCGAGCAGATCCTGTCGCTGTTGCCGGAAGAAGTCAGGAACCGGCGCGCGGCCAACCACTGAGGCCAGTCGCAGGAGCCCGGCCCCGACGGCGGGGGCTTCGGGCGGCCGTCACGTGCCGTTGGTCACGGCCCGCCAGGCTGCCCGCTGCGGTACCCTTGGGGAGTTTGTTTCCCCAGGAACTGCTTTACATGAAGAAGACCGGCCTTTACCTGGCACTTGCTGCCGCCCTTGGATTCGGCATCACCGCCTGCACCAGCGCCGAAGGCAATGCTGCCGCAGGCGCCGAAAGCGCCTCGGCTGCCGACAGCCAGGAAAACCCGTTCACCGTGCAGAGCGAGCTGCCGCTGCAGTACCCGCACTTCGACCGGATCAAGGACAGCCACTTCGGTCCGGCGTTCGATGCCGGCATGGCCGAGCAGCTGAAGGAGATCCAGGCGATCACCTCCAACAGCGAGGCGCCGACCTTCGAGAACACCATCATCGCGCTTGAGAACAGCGGCCAGCTGTTCAGCCGCGCCCGCGCCGTGTTCTTCAACCTGGTGGGCACCGACACCAACGACACCCGCAAGGCGATCCAGGCCGAGTACTCGCCGAAGTTCGCCGCGCACCGTGACGCGATCATGCTCGACGGCGCCCTGTTCGAGCGCATCAAGACCCTGTACGAAGGCCGCGAGGGCCTGGGCCTGGATGCCGAGGCGACCCGCCTGGTCGAGCGCTACTACACCGATTTCGTCCGCGCCGGCGCCAACCTCTCCGATGCCGACAAGGCCCGCCTGAAGGACATGAACGCCGAGCTGGCCAAGCTGGGCACCCAGTTCGACCAGAACGTGCTCAACGAGGTCAATGCCTCGGCCGTGGTGTTCGACAGCGCCGACGCGCTGGCCGGCTCGACCGACGCCCAGATCGCCGCTGCCGCCGAAGAGGCGAAGAAGCGCGGCCTGGAAGGCAAGTACGTGGTCACCCTGCTCAACACCACC
>JAEWAG010000176.1 GCA_023391775.1 Pseudomonadota bacterium
CTGCGATGCTCGGTTCGCTTTACGGGGAGGGGAAGAGCAACGGCAACAGCAACAGCAACAACGACGGCCGGCGACGGCGACGGCGACGGCGATCGCATCATCCCCGCCATCGGGTAGGCGATGGCACACGCGGGGCTGGGCATTCCAGCCACCACGCCGCTGGCACCAAGCTTGCATCCCCTCCTCCCATGACTCCCGAACTCGCCCTCCCCGAACTGCGCCGCGGCCTGGAGGTCGCGCTCTGGGTCGGTGGCCCCCTGCTGCTGGCCATGCTCGCCGTGGGCGTGGTGGTCGGCATCATCCAGGCCGCCACCCAGATCAACGAACCGACCATCGCTTTCGTGACCAAGGCCATCACCCTCACCGCGGCGCTGTTCGCCCTGGGCAGCTTCCTGCTGGCCTACCTGGTGGACTACACGGTGACCCTGTTCCAGCGCATTCCGCACCTCATCGGCTAGCAGGGGGGCGCAGGGGTGGATCCGGCAACCGCGATGATGGTCGATGGCCAGCAGGCCTTCGGCATGATCGGCACCGTCATGTGGACCATGCTGCGCACCGGAGCGCTGCTGATGGCCATGCCGCTGATCGGCACCCGCGCGGTGCCGGTGCGGGTGCGGGTGCTGATCGCCGGGGCCCTGGCCATGGCCCTGGCGCCAATGCTGCCTGATCCGCCGGCGTTCGCCGGTCTGGATGCGGCCACCGTGCTGGGCGTGGCCCGCGAGCTGGCGGTGGGCGTGGCCATGGGCTTCTGCCTGCGCCTGGTGTTCGAGGCCGGCGCGCTGGCCGGCGAACTGATCTCCCAGGGCATGGGCCTGTCGTTCGCGCAGATGCAGGACCCGCTCCGCGGCACCAGTTCCGGCGTGGTGTCGCAGTGGTTCTACGTGGCCTTCGGCCTTCTGTTCTTCGCCAGCGACGGGCACCTGGCCGTGGTGGCCATGCTCGTGCGCAGCTACCAGGCCCTGCCCATCGGCGCGGACTGGGCCAGCGCGGCCCATGCGCTGGCGGTGCCGGTGGAACTGTTCTCGGCGGTGCTGCGCGGCGCCCTGGGCCTGGCCCTGCCGCTGATGGTGGCCATGCTGGCCACCAACCTGGCGTTCGGCGTGCTGGCCAAGGCGGCTCCCTCGCTGCATCCGGTGCAGCTGGGCCTGCCGGTGGCCGTGCTGACCGGCCTGTTCCTGCTGTCGGTACTGGCCGCGGAGATCGTCCAGCCCATCCAGGCGCTTTTCGATACCGCCTTCGAGGCGGGCATGACCATCCCCGCACGCTGAGCGGCGTCTGGAACGGGGCTTGCAGGTAGGCCGGTGCACCGGCCTGTCGCCGGGGGCGGAGCCGGCACATGGCCGAGAACGAAGACGGCCAGGAAAAGACCGAACAGCCAACCGGCCGAAGACTCGAGAAGGCGGCCGAGGAAGGCAATGTCCCCCGCTCGCAGGAGCTGGGCACGGCCGCGGTCTTCGGGACCGCGGTGGTCGCGCTGATGACCGGCGGCCCCCTGTTCGCACGGGGCGCGGCCGACTGGATGCGCGCCGCCCTGAGCCCGGACCCGCGCTTGCTGGACCAGCCCGGTGAGCTGTTCGGCCACATGGGCACCCTGCTGCTGAAGCTGCTCGCCATCGCCCTGCCGATGATGGTGCTGTCGGTACTGGCCTGTTTCATCGCCCCGCTGGTGATGGGCGGGTTGCGGTTCAGCGCCAAGGCGATGGCGCCCAAGCCGGAACGCCTCAACCCCCTGGCGGGACTCAAGCGCACCTACAGCGCCGACGGCCTGGCCGAACTGGCCAAGTCCCTCCTGCGCGTGGCCATGCTCGGCACCGCCTGCGGACTGGTCCTCGTCCACGGCTCCGACGTGCTGCGCGCGATGCCGTCCATGTCGCTGGAGGATGCGGCGCGCACCGGCCTGCACTTCGCCGGCCGCCTGCTGGCCGCCGCCGCGGTATCCCTGCTGCTGCTGGCCGCGGTCGACGCGCCGTACCAGAAGTGGAACCGGATGCGGAAGCTGAAGATGACGCGCCAGGAAGTGCGCGAGGAGATGAAGGAGACCGATGGCAACCCGCAGGTGAAGGGCAAGATCCGGCAGATGCAGCTGCAGATGTCGCAGCGCCGGATGATGGAAGCGGTGCCCACCGCCGACGTGGTGGTGGTCAACCCGACCCACTATGCGGTCGCGCTGAAGTACGAAGGCGGCAGCATGGCCGCGCCACGGGTGGTGGCCAAGGGCGTGGACGAGGTGGCCATGCGCATCCGCGCGCTGGCGGCCGAACACCGGGTCACCCTGGTGTCGGCCCCGCCTCTGGCACGGGCCTTGTATCGGGAGGGGGAACTCGGCAAGGAGATCCCCGTGAGACTGTACGCCGCCGTGGCCCAGGTCCTGTCCTATGTGTATCAGCTGCGCACCTGGCGGCCGGGCCAGGGACACCCGCCGCAGCTGGGCGCGGTCCCGGTCGAGGAGTTCCCCGAGGGTGAGCGCCGATGAGCGCCACCGCCGCCCCGCCGCTGGGACGCCGCCTGCTGGACATGGCCCGCAGTGGTGCCGGTGCGCCGCTGCTGGTGCTGGCCCTGCTGGCGATGGTGGTGGTGCCGCTGCCACCGCTGGTGCTCGACGCGCTCTTCAGCTTCAACATCGCCATCTCGCTGGTGGTGCTGCTGGCGGTGGTGTACGTGCAGCGTCCGCTGGACTTCACCATCTTCCCGATCATCCTGCTGACCACCACGATGCTGCGCCTGGCGCTGAACGTGGCCTCCACCCGGGTGATCCTGCTCAACGGCCAGGACGGGCATGACGCCGCCGGCCAGGTGATCGCGGCCTTCGGCGAGTTTGTGGTCGGCGGCAACTACGCGGTCGGCGTGGTGGTCTTCGCGATCCTGACCATCATCAATTTCGTGGTCATCACCAAGGGCGCCGGGCGCATCTCCGAGGTAACCGCGCGCTTCATCCTCGATGCGATGCCCGGCAAGCAGATGGCGATCGACGCCGACCTCAACGCCGGCCTGCTGACCCGCGAGGAGGCCAAGCTGCGCCGCGAGGAAGTGCGCGAGGAGGCGGACTTCTACGGCTCGATGGACGGTGCCAGCAAGTTCATCCGCGGCGACGCGATCGCCGGCATCCTGATCCTGTTCCTCAACCTCATCGGCGGCTTCGCGGTGGGCATGCTCCAGCACGGCATGCCGGCCGCCGATGCCGCTGCCACCTACACCCTGCTGTCCATCGGTGACGGCCTGGTCGCACAGCTGCCGGCACTGCTGGTGTCCTCGGCGGTGGCCATGCTGGTCACCCGCGCCTCGCGGGCGCAGGACATGGGCAAGGCGATGGTCGGCCAGGCGTTCGGCCAGCACACGGCGCTGGCCGTGGCCGCCGGCATCCTGCTGGCGGTCGGCGTGGTGCCGGGCATGCCCAACGCCGCTTTTCTGACGCTGGGGGCGATCCTGGCCTACGCGGCGTGGAAGATGTGGCAGCGCCAGCTGCTGGCGACCGCCGAGGCCGCGCGTGCCGAGGCGCTCGGACCGGCCGCCGCCGCCGGCCAGCCGGCCGCCGAGCTGGACTGGGACGAGCTGCGCCCGGTCGACCCGCTGGGGCTGGAGGTCGGCTACCGGCTGATCCCGCTGGTGGACAAGGCCCAGGGTGGCGAACTGATGGCGCGGATCAAGGGCGTGCGGCGCAAGCTCACCCACGACATCGGCTTCCTGATCCCGCCGGTGCACATCCGCGACAACCTGGAGCTGCAGGCCACCCAGTACCGCCTGCTGGTGCATGGGGTGCCGGTGGCCACCGCCGAGGTCCACCCGGACCGCGAGCTGGCGCTGGACCCGGGCGGCGCGGTCGGCCAGATCGACGGCATCAAGGGCAAGGACCCGGCGTTCGGGCTGGATGCGGTGTGGATCCAGCCTCACCAGCGCGCCCAGGCCGAGGCGCTGGGCTACACCGTGGTCGATCCGGCCACCGTGGTCGCCACCCACCTGTCCCACCTGGTGCGCGAGCACGCCCCGGAACTGCTGGGCCACGAGGAGGTGCAGCAGCTGCTGGCCACCCTCGCCCGCAGCGCCCCGAAGCTGGCCGAGGACCTGGTGCCCAAGACCCTGCCCCTGTCGGTGGTGGCGCGGGTGCTGCAGAACCTGCTGGTCGAGCGCATCCCGGTGCGCCAGCTGCGCAAGATCGCCGAGTGCCTGCTCGAGCACGGCGCCTACAGCCAGGATCCGGCCGTGCTCACCGCCGCGGTCCGCAACGGACTGGGCCGCTTCATCGTCCAGGAGATCGCCGGGATGTCGCCGGAGCTGCCGGTGTTCACCCTGGCCGCGCCTCTGGAACGGGTCTTGCAGGAGTCCACCCAGGGCAATGGCGCTGCGGCGCTGGAGCCCGGGCTGGCCGAACGCCTTCAGCAGAGCCTGGCCGATTGCGCCGGGCGGCAGGAGGCCAAGGGCGAGCCGGCGGTGGTGCTGGTCCCGGCCACGGTACGCGCCTCGCTGGCGCGCCTGGTCCGGCACAGCGTCCCCGCCCTCTCGGTCCTCGCCTACACCGAGGTGCCGGAGGACAAGCGGCTGAAGCTGGTCGGCACGATCAGTTGAAGCGGGGATGGGTGATTGTGGATTCGTGATCCGCACGCGCGGTCACGGCGAACGGGAAGGACGCGGGAATGAACAAGCCAACAAGACCACAGACACGGGCAGGCCGCACAGGCCCCGCCCCTGCTTCTTCCGATCACCAATCCCGAACCACCAATCCCGGCGGCTGACCATGAAGATCAAGCGTTTCGTTGCCGCCGACATGCGCACCGCCCTGCGGATGGTGCGGGCCGAGCACGGGCCGGAGGCGGTGATCCTGTCCAACCGCCGCACCGAGGAAGGCGTGGAGATCGTCGCGGCCAGCAACTACGACGAGAACGCGGTGCAGCGCGCCCTGATGGACGCCCAGCGCGCCGGCGATCCGCCGGCCGTGGCCGCCATGGAACCGGCACCGGCACCGGCACCGGCC
>JAEWAG010000239.1 GCA_023391775.1 Pseudomonadota bacterium
GGTGGTGGGTGTCCGCCGGAAAGCCCAGGCCGTGCAGCAGCTTGCCGGCGCGCGCCTCGGCGTCGTAACCGTTGAGCTCGGCCAGCTTCTGGTGGGCCTCGGCCACCGCCTCCCAGTCCTCGCGGGCGTTGGCCTCGGCCTCCTCGCGGATGACCTTGGCGATCACCGCGTCGCCGCCAAGCACGAACTCCAGGGCCGGGTCCGGCAGCGAAGGGGTTTCCTGCGCGACCGACGCGATCCTGACCTTGCCGGGCAGGTCGACGTCGCCCTTGTCCGCCTCCAGCTCGCCCTTGATGGCGGCGAACAGGCTGGACTTGCCGGTGCCGTTGCGGCCGCCCACGCCCACCCGGTAGCCGGCATGCAGGGCCAGGTCGACATTGGACAGCAGCAGGCGTTCGCCGCGGCGCAGGGCGAAGTTGCGCAAGGAGATCATGGGAAGGGGCGCTTAGAAGATTCGGGAATCAGCAGATGCCGAGGCATCCTGCGACGCGCCATTCTACGTTAACGAATACTTGACATCCCAGCGGTTCGGCATCCCCGGTACCGGCCGGTTCCACCGATGCCCGCTTCCCGGTTCCACGCAGCAAGGACAACCCCTATGGCCCTGAAGCCCCACCTTCTCGCCACCGCCGTGACCGCCGCCCTGCTTGCCGCCCCCGTGGCGCAGGCCCAGGAGCAGGCCACCAGCCCCGCCTCCGGCACCACGGTGCTGGACACCCTGATCGTCACCGGCACGCGTATCGCCGACCGCACCGTGGCCGAATCGCAGTCGCCGATCGACATCATCACCGCCGAGTCGCTGCAGGCTACCGGCACCAGCGAGCTGCCCACCGCGCTGGCGCGCGCCCTGCCCTCGCTCAACTTCCCGCGCCCTGCCCTGACCGACGGCACCAGCGGCGTGCGCCCGGCGCAGCTGCGCGGCCTGGCCCCGGACCAGGTGCTGATCCTGGTCAACGGCAAGCGCCGGCACCTGTCCGGCCTGCTCAACATCAACGGCAGCATGGGCCGCGGCTCCTCGGCGGTGGACCTCAACGCGATCCCGGTCTCGGCCGTGGAGCGCGTGGAGGTGCTGCGCGACGGCGCCTCGGCCCAGTACGGCTCGGACGCCATCGCCGGCGTGGTCAACATCGTGCTCAAGGGCGCCGGCGAAGGCGGCAGCCTGGCGGTGGAGCATGGCCGTTATTCCGAAGGCGACGGCGCCCGCTACCAGCTCTCCGGCGACGCCGGGCTGGGCTTTGGCGAGGGCCGCGGCCGCGTGCACCTGGCCGGCCAGATCAGCCAGCAGGACCCGACCAACCGCTCCGGCGCCTACCAGGGCAGCGCGCCGAACACCGGCAACTTCCCCGGAGTGGGCGAGAAGGCCTTCGTCACCGGCGACCCGGAGGCGCAGACCGCCGCGGTCTCGGCCAACGCCAGCTTCCAGTTCGGCGAGGGTGCGCGCGGCTATGCCACCGCCCTGACCAGCAACCGCAACATCACCTCCTTCGCCTTCTACCGCTCGCGCAACCACAGCGGCCAGGGCGCGCTGCTGGCCGGGATCTACCCGGACGGCTACGTGCCGCAGATCAACCAGTACATCAAGGACCGCTCGGTGGTCGCCGGCGTGCGTGGCGACACCGATGGCGGCTTCGGCTGGGATGTCAGCTACAACTACGGCTACAACCGCATCGACTTCCACACCCGCAACACCATCAACTACTCGCTGGGCGCCGACAGCCCGCGCAGCTTCTACGACGGCGCGCTCGAGTACACCCACAACATCCTCAATGCCGACTTCACCCAGACCCTGGACTGGGGCCTGGCCTATCCGCTGACCCTGTCCTTCGGCGGCGAATACCGCGAGGAGAAGTGGAACCAGTCGCCGGGTGAGCCGGGCTCGTACGAGAACGGCGGCGCGCAGGGTTTCCCGGGCTTCACCCCGGTCAACGCCGTGCACGCCAGGCGCGACAACTGGGCCGCCTACCTGGGCCTGGAAGGCGACCTCACCGAGCGCTTCTCCGCCGGCGTGGCCGCCCGCTACGAGGACTACTCGGACTTCGGCAGCGAGACCTCCGGCAAGCTCTCCGCGCGCTACGCCTTCAGCGACGCGGTCGCCCTGCGCGGCACGGTGTCCACCGGCTTCCGCGCGCCCTCGCTGGCCCAGCAGGGCTACCAGGCGGTGTCCAGCATCATCGATGCCGGCGTGTTCACCGAGCGCGGCACCTTCCCGGCCAGCACCCCGGCCGCGCAGGCGCTGGGCGCGCGCGCGCTGGAGGCGGAGACCTCCCAGTCCTGGAGCCTGGGCCTGGTGATCCAGCCCAGCGACCGCCTGTACCTGACCGTCGACGCCTACCGCATCGACATCGACGACCGCATCGCCTACTCCTCCAACATCACCGCCACGCCCGCGGCGCTGGCGCTGCTGGACGAGCTGGGCCTGCCGCGGGTGGACCGTTTCGCCTACTTCACCAACGCCCTGGACACCACCACCGAGGGCGTGGACGTGGTGGCCACCTACACCGTGCCGCTGGCCGCCAGTTCGCTGGCCCTGACCGCCAGCTACAGCTACAACGAGACCGAGATCACCCACCGCGACGACAGCCCGGCGGTGTTCGAGACCCTGGGCATCACCACCCCGCTGATCGGCCGGGACGAGCTGGGCCGCATCGAGGAGGGCTTTCCCAGGGACAAGGGCATCCTGGGCGCGACCTGGACCGGCCAGTACTGGACCCTGGGCGTGAACGCCACCCGCTACGGCCGCTTCACCGTGCGCAACTCGGCCTCCGCCGCGCGCGACCAGGCCTACGACGAGCAGTGGGTGGTGGACGTCTCGGCCAGCTACCGGCCGGACGCCAGCTGGACCCTGACCCTCGGCGCGGACAACGTCACCGACAGCTACCCGGACCGGCAGGTCAACGAGCTCAACAGCACCTACGGCCTGTTCCCGTACAGCAACTACTCGCCGGCCGGCTTCAACGGCGCGTACGTGTACGGCCGCATTGCCTACCGCTGGTAAGCACACGCC
>JAEWAG010000361.1 GCA_023391775.1 Pseudomonadota bacterium
GTGGCGACGAGCTGGCCCGGCGCCAGCATGCGTGGGCGGCCCTGCTGCTCGGCCTGCTGCTGGCGGTGGTGGTGGGGATGGCCTGGTACGTGCAACGCGTGCTGGTGCGGCCGATCCGCGACCTGGCCGCGTCCGCGCGCCGGATCGAAGCGGGCGACTACAGCGTCCAGGTCCGGGCCAGCACCCGCAACGACGAGCTGGGCGAGCTGGAGCGCGCCTTCAACCGGATGAGTGAAAGCGTGGCCCGCCACGACCGGGACGTCCGCCAGATCGCCTATACCGACGCCCTGACCGGGCTGACCAACCGCCTGGCCTTCCGCGAGGACCTGGACCAGCGCCTGGGCCAGATGCGCGAGTCCGGCCGCCAGCTGGCCCTGCTGTTCGCCGATATCGACGATTTCAAGCGGGTCAACGACACCCTCGGCCACGAGGCCGGCGACGCGGCGCTGCTGCAGTTCGCCACCCGCATCCGCGACGCGGTGCGGCTGCACGGCGGGGAGGGCGCGATGCTGGCGCGCTTTGGCGGCGACGAGTTCGTGATCCTGGTCGAAGGGGACCAGGTGCGGCCGCTGGCGACCGGCCTGGCCGAGGTGCTGGTGGCAGAGCTGCGCCATCCGCTGGAGATCGAGGGCCGCCAGGTGTTCCTGGGCACCTCCATCGGCATCACCCTGTTCCCGGAGGACGCCAGCAGCGCCAGCGCGCTGATGAAGAACGGCGACATCGCCATGTACCAGGCCAAGACCGCGGGCAAGAACGGCTTCCGCTTCTACAGCCGGGCGATGGACCACGCGGTCGAGCGCCGCGCGCACATGGAACAGGAGCTGCGCGGCGCCTGGGAGCGCGGCGAGGTCAGCATCGTCTACCAGCCGATCTGCCGCACCAGCGATGGCAAGGTGATCGGCGCGGAGGCCCTGCTGCGCTGGCAGCACCCGGTGCTGGGCACGATCGCGCCGTCGGCCTTCATCGAGGTGGCCGAGCAGAGCGGCCTGATCGACCAGCTCGGCCCGCGGGTGCTGCGCCAGGCCTGCATGGAGGCGGCGCGCTGGGTGCGCGAATCCGGCGACAGCCAGCTGTTCGTCTCGGTCAACGTGTCCCCCCGGCAGCTGCGCCATGGCGACCTGCCCGAGATCGTCGCCGGCTGCCTCCAGGAATCCGGGCTGCCGGCCGGCTGCCTGCACCTGGAGCTGACCGAGACCGCCCTGATCAGCGACGAGCTGCAGGCCGCGGCCCTGCTCACCCGGCTGCACGGCAACGGGGTGAAGGTGTGGCTGGACGACTTCGGCACCGGCTTCTCCGGCCTGAGCCACCTGCGCCGGGTCCCGGTGGATGGACTCAAGATCGACCGCAGCTTCATCGCCGACCTGCAGCGCGACCCGGACGACCTCGCCCTGACCACCGCCATCATCGCCATGGCCCATTCGCTGGGGATCACGGTCGTGGCCGAGGGTGTGGAGAAGCAGGCCCAGTACACGCTGCTGGTCGAGCGCGGCTGCGACCTGGTGCAGGGCTACTGGCTCAGCCACCCGCTGGGCGCCACCGAATTCGCGCGGCTGCTGGTCAACGGCATCCGGCGCGACCCGGTGCTCCCGGGCTGAGGCCGGGGGCCGGGGGCTGGGCGGCAGTTCAGCCGGAGCGGAACCGGGCCAGCCACTGGCCCGCCAGTTCAGCCAGTTCGCCCGAAACCAGGGCCATGCCGCCGATGGTAGCGGCCGCGGCAACCCACAGCACCAGCAGCAGGGCGCCATCCCGCTCCAGCAGGGCCAGCGCGAAGAGCAGCAGCAGGCCCGCGAACAGATAGTTGGTCATCGGGATCGGCAGCGCCAGCAGCAGTCCCAGTACCAGCACCAGCAGCCCGGTGACCGGGTTGGCCAGGCGGCTGCCGACCAGCCCTTGCATGCGTGGCCGCACCAGCCGCTCCAGCCGGCCAAGCCACGGTGCGATGCGGCGGTGGAAACGCTCCAGGGTGCGCCGCCGCGGTCCGCGCCGGGCAACGAAGCCGGGCAGCCAGGGCTGGGCCAGGCCGGCCACCAGCTGCAGGCCGATCAGCATCACCAGCGGGCCGGCAACCACGCCGCCGGCGCCGGGCACCGGGATGAAGCCCGGCAGGATCGCCACGAACAGGAACATGCCGAAGGCGCTGTGGCCCAGGCCGGCCAGCAGCCGGCGCAGGGTCAGGACTTCCTGGGGGTCGCCGGCTTCGAAGGCGGCAAGCAGCCGCACCAGGCCGACGTGGCCGCCAGGGTCGCGTGCCTCAGACGGCGAGCTCATCGTCCTGTGCCGGCACTCGGGTCAACAGCAGCTTGTCGATCCGCGCGCCGTCCAGGTCCACCACCTCGATGCGCCAGCCGGCCCAGTCGAAGTGCTCGCCCACGTGCGGGATGCGGCCGAAGTGCGCGATGCACATGCCGGCCAGGGTGTGGTAGTCGCCGTCCTCGGCATCGGGCAGGGCGGCGCCGTCCATCAGTTCGCGCAGGTCTTCGGTCGGCAGGGTGCCACCGACCAGCAGCGAGCCGTCCTCTCGGGTGACCACCAGCGCGTCGCCGTCGTTGTGCTCCACCGCCTGCAGCCGGCCGATGATCGCGCCCATCAGGTCGTTGACCGTGACCAGGCCCCGGATCTCGCCGTACTCGTCCACCACCAGCGCCATCGACTGCTGTTCCTCGCGGAAGATCTCCAGCAGCTTCATCGCATGGGTGGACTCGGACACGAACAGGGTGTGGCGCAGCTCGCGGAACAGTTCACTCTGCAGGCCGCCGGCGCCCAGCAGCAGCGACTTGACCTCCAGCACGCCGGCGATGTCCTCGTCGCTGCCGCGGTACACCGGGTAGCGCGAGAAGCGGTGCTCGCGCATCGTCTCCAGGTTTTCCTCCAGCGGCGCGTTGGCGTCCAGCCAGGCGATGCGGTTGCGCGGCGTCATCAGGCTGTCGGCGGTGCGGTCGCCCAGGCGCATGACCCGGTTCATCATGTCGCGCTCGTGCGCGTCGATCACGCCCTGCTCGTGGCTCTCGGCCACCAGCATCCGGATTTCTTCTTCGGAGATGGTGCTGACCTGGTCCTTGCCCAGGCCCATCGCGCGCAGCACCAGGCGGGTGCTGTGCGACAGCAGCCACACGAACGGGAAGGCGGCCCGCGCCAGCCAGCCCATGGGCATGGCCACGACCCCGGCGATCTTCTCCGGCGCGGTGATGGCCAGCCGCTTCGGCACCAGCTCGCCGAAAATCAGCGTCAGGTAGGTGATCAGTGCCACCGCCATGACCTTGCCGATCACGGCCGACCAGGGCTGGGGCTGGCCGAAAAGGGTGAAGTCCGCGCCCAGGGCGGGGAACGTCGCCTGCAGGTGCTGGGCGATGACCAGGCCGATGGCCTCGCCGCCGAACAGGCCGGTGAGGATGCCGATCAGGGTGATCCCGATCTGCACCGTGGACAGGAAGTTCTCCGGCCGCTCGGACAGCGACAGGGCCCGGGCCGCGCGCTTGCTGGCCTGCGCGAGCTGCTTGAGGCGGCTCTTGCGCGAGGTCATGACCGACATCTCCGACATGGCGAAGAAGCCGTTCAGCAGGATCAGGGCGAAAACGATCAGCAGCTCAGCCACGCCGGGTTACCCCGCGGCGGGCATGAGAGGGCTGGGCGAGGTGCCGGGCCGCGGGGGCGCGACAGGGGAGGGGGGTAGGGTCGTCGTCCATAGGGTGCGCCCGACGGGCGCGGGGGGATGATAGCAAAAGCCGGAACAGGCCATGCCCGGGGTTCATGTTGCACCGCGGCAGTACCCCTGTCCTGCGCAGGCTGTCATAATTCGCCGGATCGCCCGCCCGTCCCGAGGCGGAGGACAGTCTTCGATGTTCTCACTGCAGACCATTTTCGGTTCCGGCAAGCAGTTCTACACCTTGCTGGACGAGGCGGCCCTGGCGGCCCACGACAGCACCAAGGCGCTGTACGACATGATGAAGGCGGCCGACCGGCAGCCGGCCCTGGACGCCTTCAAGCTGGCCCGCCAGCGCGAGCGCACCGCCTCGGAGAAGATCAGCCAGGCCCTGGTGGACAGCTTCATCACCCCGCTGGAGCGGGAGGACATCGAGGCACTGGGGTCGGCGCTGTACAAGATCCCCAAGCAGGTCGAGAAGTTTGCCGACCGCTATTCGCTGGCGACCCAGCACCTGGCGCACATCGACTTCGCCCCACGCGCGGCGATGCTGGAGCAGGCCGCCGGGGTGGTGGTGGAAATGGTCGCCCAGCTGCGGCACATGAACCTGGACAGGATGACCGCGCTCAACGAGAAGCTGCGTTCGATCGAGAACGAGGCCGACCGGCTGATGCTGGAGCTGTACCGGGACATCTACTCCGGACGCCTGGACCATCTGCAGATGTTCCTGCTCAAGGAATTCTTCGAGATCCTGGAAAAGGCCATCGACCGCTGCCGCGAGGCGGGCGTGGTGGCCTACCAGATCGTCCTGTCCAACAGCTGATGGACCCGTTCGATCCTTCCGTGGTCCTGGGACGTGGCGGGGCCGGTGCGGCCCATGCCGCGCCGGGCGCGCCGTCTGCCGCATCGCGCGCCGGTAAAGCCGGCATCGTCCTCCCGGCCTGCGCCGCCGGGCTGGCAAGGAGCTCCTCATGCTGACCCTCGTCCTGGTCGTGATCCTGGCCGCGCTGGTCTTCGAGTTCATCAACGGATTCCACGACACCGCCAATTCCATCGCCACCGTGGTGGCGACCAAGGTGCTGTCGCCGGGCGCGGCAGTGTCGCTGGCGGCGGTGATGAACCTGATCGGCGCGCTGATGGGCACCGCGGTGGCGGCGACCATCGCCACCGGCATCGTCAACACCGAGGTGGTCGAGGCGTCCTCGCAGGTCATCCTGTGCGCGCTGCTGGGCGGCATCGTCTGGAACCTGATCACATGGTGGTTCGGGCTGCCGTCCTCGTCCTCGCACGCGCTCATCGGCGGCCTGTGCGGCGCCGCGCTGGCCGCCGCCTCCAATGACTGGGGCGCGCTGATCTGGTCGGAGACCGTCGGCGACTGGACCAAGAACAAGGGCCTGATGTGGAAGGTCTTCCTGCCCATGATCACCTCGCCGATCACCGGCTTCGCGCTGGGCGTGGTGATGATGCTGCTGCTGTGGGCGCTGATCGCCGGCATGTCCCGCGCCGGCGGCGTGCTGCGCCGCCTGGCCCGGCCGCGCTGGGTGAACGCCTTCTTCGGCAAGGCGCAGATCCTGTCGGCCGCGTACATGGGTTTCGCCCATGGTCACAACGACGCGCAGAAGACCATGGGCATCATCGCCCTGACCCTGTTCGGCGCCGAGGCCGCGGGCACCCTGGACAATCTGCCGGCCTGGCTGGCGTTCCTGCATCCGGGCGAGGGTGACGGTACCCAGATCGCAACCTGGATCGTGATCACCTGCGCCATCGTGATGGCCGCCGGTACCGCCTCCGGCGGCTGGCGCATCATCAAGACCCTCGGCCACAAGATGGTCAAGCTGCATCCGATCCATGGCTTCGCCGCCGAGACCAGCTCGGCCACGGTGCTGACCCTGGCGGCGCACTTCGGCATGCCGGTGTCGACCACCCACAGCATCTCGACCGCGATCATGGGCGTGGGTTTCGCCAAGAACCCGCGTGCGCTGAAGATCGGCGTGATCGAGCGCATCATCTGGGCCTGGATCCTGACCATCCCGGCCTCCGGCGGCCTGGCCTGGCTGTTCCTGCGCGGCATGCGGTCGATGGGCTGGGCCTGAGTCACGGCCCTGCAGCACGCCTCTTGGAAAAGGC
>JAEWAG010000362.1 GCA_023391775.1 Pseudomonadota bacterium
TTCGCCGAAGGCTGGGCGGTCTACACCGAGAAGGTGATGGCCGACGCCGGCTACCTGGACAACGACCCGCTGTTCCGGCTGGTGCAGCTGAAGTTCTACCTGCGCTCGGTGGCCAACGCGATCCTGGACCAGGGCGTGCACGTGGACGGCTGGAGCCGCGAGCAGGCCATGGACCTGATGGTGCGCCAGACCTTCCAGCAGGAGAGCGAGGCGTCCGGCAAGTGGATCCGCGCCCAGCTCACCTCCGCGCAGCTGCCGACCTACTTCGTCGGCGCGCAGGAGCACTTCGACATGCGCAAGGCCGTGGAAGCGGCCCGTGGCGCGGACTTCCAGGCCAAGGCCTACCACGACCAGGTACTGTCCTACGGCGCCCCGCCGGTGCGCTTCGTGCGCCAGCTGATCCTGGACCAGCCGATCCGGTAATCGCCAACGCGCGGCGCCCGCCGCGGCGGGCGGGCGCCGCAGCGACGGTCAGTCCGCCGCGCCGGCCACCGGCTCCAGCACCAGGTCCTGGAAGTCGAAGCTGAAGTCGGTCAGGTCGGAGGCGGCCTCCATGCGCGCCTCGCGCACGGCCCCGTCCGGGTCCAGCGCGAAGGTCACGAAGGCATCGCCATTGAGGGTGCGCTCGTCCCACTTCACCAGGAAGGTGTCGTGCTGCCAGTGCTCCATGCGCCCGGTCAGCAGCGGGCTGGCACCAAAGCGCATGCCCAGCCGCCCGCCTTCGAAGCTCACTTCCACGTCCCCGTACCACGCGTCGCGGTAAGTGCCGGCGTAGCTGGCCAGCGGCAGCGAGGGCTTCGACCGCCCGTTGCGCGCGTGCACGCGCTTCTCCCAGGCCTGGGCGGCACGCTGTTTCGAACGTTCCGCGGCCGCTGCATAGGCGGCGATCCAGTCGGTCTGTTGCGGCGGCGCCAGGTAGGCATCGAGCACGTGCATGGTGATGGCGTTGAACGCCGCACCGGATTCCTGGTTGGTCAGCACCACCACACCCAGGTCCAGTTCCGGCACCAGGGTCACGCGCGAGACCTGGCCCGGCCAGCCACCGCTGTGCCACACCAGCCGCTGTCCGCGATAGCTGGACACGAACCAGCCCAACCCGTAGCCGAGGTAGTCCGGACGGGCGGCGGCCAGTTCCGGCACCGCCGGTTCGGGAATGTCCAGCGGCGACTGCAGCGACCACATCTCCTTCTGCCGGCCCGGCGAGAACAGCTGCTGCCCGCGGCCCTGCGCGTCGGTGTAGCGGCCCGCGGCCAGCTGGGCGGTCATCCAGCGGCTCATGTCGTGCACGCTGGAATACAGGCCGCCGGCGCCGGAGGCGTTGTGCCAGGTCAGCGGGAAGGTCGTACGCAGCGTAGTGAAGTCCGCCCGCGCGTGGCCGGTGGCCGGCTGGTCGTCCGCACGCAGCGCATCGGCGTTGGCGCGCGTGGCATCCATCCCCAGCGGTGTCAGGAAGCGCTCCTGCAGGAACCGCGCATACGGCTGGCCGCTGGCCTGCTCGATCACCAGGGTGGCCGCCGCATACAGGATGTTGTCGTAGGCGTAGCGCTCGCGGAAGCCGGTCTTGAGCGGCACGTGGGCGAGGCGGCGCACCACTTCGCCGGTGTCGTAGGTGCTTCCCGGCCAGAACAGCAGGTCGCCCGCGCCCAGGCCCAGGCCGCTGCGATGGGTGAGCAGGTCGCGGATGGTGATGTTCGCGGTGACGTAGGGGTCTGACATGCGGAACCACGGCAGGTGCTCGACCACCCGGTCGTCCCACGCCAGCCGGCCTTCGTCCACCAGCACCGCCAGCGCCGCGGCGGTAAAGGCCTTGGTGTTGGAAGCGATCGCGAACTGGGTGTGCGCATCCACCGGCGCCGGCTTGCCCAGCTCGCGCACGCCCCAGCCGCCCTCGAACACCACCCGGCCGTCCTTGACCACGGCCACGGCCACGCCGGGGACCTCGAAACGCTCGCGCACCTGCTCGACCCATGCCGACAGCTGCGCCGGATCCAGCGCCTGCGCCGGACTGGCCACGGAGGCGGCCGCGTCGTCCGCGGCCCGGCCCGGCAGGGGCGCCAGCGCGGACAGGCCGAGGACGAGCAGGCAGGACAGACGCAGGGTGGACAGGCGTGGCGCCATGGGCGGGGTTCCGTGGACAGGTGAGGACCCGATTCTAGGCGCAGGCCGGTGCCGGGCCGCAGTGGCGGAAGTCCGGGGCGCACCCGCGTCCTCATCCGCCCGGCAACGCGGCCTGGGCTAGGATCGGGCCCCTCCCCCGGATGCGGTGTGCCCATGGACGATCTCTTCTCCCCGCCCGCGCAGGCTGGCGCCTCGCGCATCCGCGTGGGCATCGGCGGCTGGACCTTCGCACCGTGGCGCGGCGGCGTGTTCTACCCGGAGAAGCTGGTGCAGCGCCGCGAGCTGGAATACGCCAGCCGCCACGTCACCGCGATCGAGATCAACGGCACCTACTACGGCGCGCAGAAGCCCGACACCTATGCACGCTGGCGCGACGAGACGCCGCCGGGCTTCGTTTTCACCGCCAAGGCGCCGAAGCGGATCATGGCCAGCCGCCGCCTCGCCGGCACTGGTGCACAGGTCGAGGACTTCCTCGGCGGCATCGCCACCCTGGGCGACCGCCTGGGAGCGATCCTGTGGCAGTTCGACCGCGGCCAGAGCCCTTCGCTGGATGCACTGGCCGATTTCGTGGCCCTGCTGCCGCGCAAGGCCGGTGGCCGTAGGCTGCGCCATGCGCTCGAGCTGCGCGACGCGGCGCTGTTCACCCCGGAGCTGCTGGCCCTGTTGCGTGGCCAGAACATCGCCCTGGTTTGCGCGGGTTCGGACGAGCACCCCTCCTTCGGCGACCTCACCGCCGACTTCGCCTACGCCCGGGTAATGCAGGCCCGTGCCGGCCTGGCCGAGGGCTGTACCCCGGCCGAGCTCGACGCCTGGGCCGAGCGTGCACGCAGCTGGAGCACCGGCGGGGACCCGGACGACCTGGCACACGTCGGCCCGCGCCTGGCCGATGGCCAGCCGCGCGAGGTGTTCCTGTTCTTCATCGCCGCGGCCAAGGAGCGCAACCCGGCCGCGGCGCAGGCCCTGCTACGGCGTCTGTCCGCGGGCTGAGGTCGCCGGTCGCGGCGGCGGCGCGC
>JAEWAG010000041.1 GCA_023391775.1 Pseudomonadota bacterium
GTGCTGGCCGACGAGTCGGCGGCGCTGGCCGGCGAGCTCAGGCGCTGGTCGCCGGGCGCGGCCCTGTCGCCGCTGGCGGCCCGGGTCCGCGCGCTGTGCCACCAGGTGGGGCTGCACGCCGGCGAGAGCGCCGAGCAGCAGGCGCTGCTGCTGGAACTGTTCGACCTGCTGCTGGAGAACCTGTTCGAGCTGCTGGACGACGGCAGCTGGCTGCGTGGCCAGGTCGCCGCGGTGCGCGGGCTGCTAGCGGACAATCCCGACCGGCAGACCCTGGAGGCGACCCGCCAGGGTCTGCGCGAGCTGGCCTACCAGCAGGGGCTGCTGCGCCGTGGCATCGAGCAGTCCAAGGACGCGATGCGGCTGATGATGGTGTCCTTCGTCGAGGGCCTGGACGGGATGGCCGCCGACACCGGCCAGTTCCAGGACCGCCTGCAGGCGCACATGGAGGCGATCCGCCAGGCGCGCACCATCGCCGACCTGGGCCACCGCCTGGAGGACGTGCTGGACGACACCCGCCGGCTGCAGGACAAGGCGCTGCGCTCGCAGGAACAGCTGCAGGCCGCGCGTGCCGATGTCGAGGCGGCCGAGGCGCGGGTGCGCGAACTGGAATCGCGCCTGCGCGACATCGGCGAGCTGGCCAGCAGCGATCCGCTGACCGGCGCGCTCAACCGCCGCGGCTTCGAGGAGGTCTATACGCGCACCCTGCACCAGGCCCAGGACGAGGGCTGGAACCTGGCCGTGGCAGTGCTGGACCTGGACCACTTCCGCGCGCTCAACGGCCGCCATGGCCATGCCGGCGGCGACGCCGCCCTGCGCCATCTTGTGCAGGTGCTGCGCCTGGGCCTGCGCCGGGACGACGTGCTGGCCCGCTACGGCGGCGAGGAGTTCGTGCTGCTGCTGCCGCGGGCCACGCTGGAGGAGGCCACCGCCCTGGTCCAGCGCCTGCAGCGGGAGCTGGCCGCCCGCCCGCTGGAACACGAGGGGCGCCGGATCGAGGTCCACTTCAGCGCCGGCGTGGCGGTCCGCCAGCTCGGCGAGGACCGCGAACAACTGCTCAACCGCGCCGACCGCGCCATGTACCGGGCCAAGCAGGACGGCCGCAACCGCGTGGTCGCGGTGCGTTGAGCGGTGGCTTCAGCGCGGCCGCCCGGCCGCGCGCGCGTTGCCGGCCGGGGTGTAGGCCGGCGGCGAATAGAAGTTGAGCGTCTTCAGCGGCGTCTGCCCGGTGTTGCGGATCCGGTGCTCCTCGCCGCGCTCGATCAGCAGCAGGCTGCCCGGCTGCAGCGTCTGCCGTCGGCCGTTGACCGTCGCCACCCCGCTGCCGGACACCACGTAGAGCCACTGGTCGGCGCCGCGGTGGCGGTTGCCCTCACCGCCTTCGCTGGCACCGGGTTCGAGCACCATCTGCGCGGCCTGGACCCGGCGGTGGTCGGACAGGACGCGGAAGCCGCGTCCGAAGCGCAATCGGCGATGTTGCATCGCGTTCTCCCTGTGGCCTGTGCGCCGAGGGTGGCGGGACAGGCGTGAAACCGTCGTCGGCCAGCGAAGCTGGCGTTTCACGCGCCCTTGCGCGCGGATGCGGCGCAATCGCCCCATCCCCCCTCCCCAAGGGCCACGCCATGTACATCCGGCTGGGCTTCCAGATCGCCTACCGTCTTGCCCAGCCCACCCCGATGGTGGCGATGCTGGACATCCACGACAGCCACGCCGGCCGCATCGTCGCCGCGCAGGACCCGTGGACCTCACCGCAGCTGCCGCTGCACCGCTACCGCGACCGCTTCGGCAACACCTGTACGCGCCTGCTCGCCCCGGCCGGGCTGCTGGTGCTGCGTGGGGACGCCCTGGTCCGCGCCGAGGCGCCATACGAGCGTCCGCGCGTGGCCGGCGGGCCGATGCCGGAGGACGTGCGCCTGTTCCTGGCCCCGAGCCGCTACTGCGAGATCCGCCCGCTGCAGCGCCAGGCGCACCTGCGCTTTGGCGACCTGCGCTCGGACCGGCTGCGGGTGCAGGCCATCTGCGCCCATGTCGCGCGCAGCCTTGCCTACGTCGAGGCTCCGGTGGACTGCAGCCGCGGTGCGCTGCAGGCGCTCCAGGAAGGCGAAGGCAGCTGCCGCGATTTCGCCCATGCGGCGATCACGCTGTGCCGGGCCGTGGGCATCCCCGCGCGCTACTGCGCCGGGTTCCCGCCGGCGGCGGCACCCGGGAGCCGGTCCTCGGCCGGCTTCACCGCCTGGTTCGAGGCCTGGGTCGAGGGCCAGTGGCAGGCCTTCGACGCGCGATCCGGCGGCGCCTGCCCGGCGCGGATCCCGGTGGCACGCGGCCGCGATGCCGCCGATGCGGCCACCAGCTGCGCCTTCGGCCCGTGCGAGCCGGAGCTGGTCGAGGTATGGGCGCTGGAGGAGCAGGCCGCGCGCCTGCCGCAGGCCGAGGCGGCGCCCGCTGCGTTTGCCCTGGCGTCCTGAACGCGACCCGCGGTTTCACACCTCCTCGCCCTGCCCTTGCCGCAGCGCTTACGCCCGGCATGCGCAGATGGCGCCACGGCGCAACGCGCCAACCGAGGAGGAAAACCGATGAGCAAGACCACCCCGCTGTTCGCCCTGCTGCTGGCCGGCACCTTCGCCTGCGGAGCCGCCCTGGCCCAGGACCCGCACACCCCGACGAGCACCCACAAGGTGCAGAAGATGGACACCGACGGTGATGGCCGCCTGTCCATGGCCGAGTTCACCGCCGGCGGGCGCAAGACCGCCGATGACTTCGCCAAGTACGACGTCAACGCCGACGGCTACATTACCGACGAGGAGATGGAGGTCGGCAAGGAGCGCGGCATGGTGCCGGGCGAGAAGAAGGACGCGCGCGGCAAGGCGCACCCGATCCCGTCCACCAATCCCAAGTCGCCCGACCCGACCGACACCATCGGCAACTGATGCAGCCC
>JAEWAG010000129.1 GCA_023391775.1 Pseudomonadota bacterium
CCACCGCACTGCCCGACGCGGTGGTGGTGGTCGACCGCAACACCCAGCGCATCCTCTGGTTCAACCCGGCCGCCACCACCCTGCTGGGCCTGCGCCATCCGCGTGACCTGGGGGCACCGGTGGCCGAGCGCCTGCAGCCGCTGCCGATGGCGCGCTGGATGGCTTCCGGCCGCAATGCCGAGCCGATCCTCGACGCCCCCGGCCCGGTCGACGCCCGCCTGCGGCTGAACCTGCGCCTGATTCCCTACTCCGAGGACTACTGGCTGCTGGTGGCGCGCGACGTCAGCAAGTTGCTGCACCTGGAGCAGATGCGGCGCGACTTCGTCGCCAACGTCTCGCACGAGCTGCGCACGCCTCTGACCGTGGTCCACGGCTATCTGGACATGCTCGACCCGGAGGACATGCCCGAGTGGGGTCCGATGCTGGCGGAGATGCAGAAGCAGTCCCAGCGCATGGCCCAGCTGGTCGAGGACCTGCTGACCCTGTCGCGGCTGGAGGCACAGGAGACACTGCCGGAGGAACCGGTGGCGATGGGCCCGGTCCTGGCCACCCTGCGGCGCGAGGCCGAGGCCTTCAGCCAGGGCCGGCACCGCATCGAGGTGAGCGACCTGGCCGGCTGCGACCTGCTCGGCTCACCGCGCGAACTGCACAGCGCCTTCTCCAACCTGGTCACCAACGCCGTGCGCTACACGCCCACCGGCGGCACCGTGTCGATCGAGTTCAGCCGCGAGGGCGACGGCGCGGTGCTGGCGGTGCGTGACTCCGGCCTGGGCATCCCGCCGGAACACCTGCCACGCCTGACCGAGCGCTTCTACCGCGTTTCCAGCAGCCGTTCGCGCGAAAGCGGTGGCACCGGCCTGGGCCTGTCGATCGTCAAGCACGTGCTGGGCCTGCACCAGGCCCGCCTGTCGATCCGCAGCCAGGTCGGCCGGGGCAGCGTGTTCGCCTGCCATTTCGGCCCCGAACGACTGCGGCCAAGGCATGATCGGGGCACGGAGCCTGAACTGGACCACGGGGGATCGAAGCCACGATGACCACGCAGAACCCGCAGCCGGTCACGCTGGCTGCCGCCCACGAGCCGGCCGACCCGCTGCGCGACCCCGCGCTGTACCTCAACCGCGAACTGGCCCAGCTGGACTTCAATTTCCGCGTGCTGGCGCAGGCGCTGGATCCGCAGGTGCCGCTGCTGGAACGGCTGCGGTTCCTGTGCATCTCCTGCACCAACCTCGACGAGTTCTTCGAGATCCGCACGGCCACCGTGCGCCATGCCATGCAGTTCGGCCTGCCGCCGGCCTGCGACGGCATCGCGCCGGCGCAGCTGCTGGAGGCCATCCACGCACGTGCGGCGGAACTGGTCGAAGCGCAGTACCGGTGCTGGAACCAGATCCTGCGCCCGGCACTGGCCGAGGCCGGGGTGCGCATCCTGCCGCGCCAGGCCTGGACCCCGCGCCAGCGGCTGTGGCTGCGCGCGTATTTCCGCAACAACGTGCTGCCGGTGCTGTCGCCGCTGGGGCTGGACCCCTCGCATCCGTTCCCGCGCATCCTCAACAAGTCGCTCAACGTGGTGGTGATGCTGGAGGGCCGGGACGCGTTCGGTCGCCAGGGGCACCTGGCCATCGTCCGCGCGCCGCGCTCGCTCAACCGCATCGTGGAGCTGCCCGCGCGCCTGCGCGGCAAGGGCGAGCAGGCCTTCGTCCTGTTGTCCTCGATGCTGTCGGCGTTCGTCGACGAGCTTTTCCCCGGCATGCGCGTCACCGGCGCGTACCAGTTCCGGGTCACCCGCAACTCCGAGCTGGTGGTGGACGAGGACGAGGTGGAGAACCTGGCCTCGGCGCTGCGCACGGAGCTGGTCGACCGCGGCTACCGGCCGGCGGTGCGGCTGGAGATCGCCCACGACTGCCCGCGCCCGATCGTGCGCACCCTGCTGCAGAACTTCGACCTGGGCGAGAACGCGGTCTACTACATCGACGGGCCGGTCAACCTCAACCGCGTGATCCAGGTGCACGAGCTGGTGCAGCGCCCCGAGCTCAAGTACCCGGCGTTCACCCCGCGCAAACGCCTGGACGACGGCAACGTCTTCGAGGCCGTGGCCCGTGGCGACGTGCTGCTGCACCATCCGTTCGACTCCTTCAGCGCCGTGCTGGAACTGCTGCAGCAGGCCTCGGTGGACCCGGACGTGCTGGCGATCAAGCAGACCCTGTACCGCACCGGCAAGGAGTCGGCGATCGTCGAGGCGCTGGTGCAGGCCGCGCGCAACGGCAAGGACGTCACCGTCGGGGTGGAGCTGCGCGCGCGCTTCGACGAGGACGCCAACCTCGGCGTCGCCGACCGGCTGCAGGAAGCCGGCGTGCAGGTGGTCTACGGCGTGGTCGGCTACAAGACCCACGCCAAGATGATGCTGATCGTGCGCCGCGAGGGCCGGCGGCTGCGCCGCTACGTGCACCTGGGCACCGGCAACTACCACGGCGGCACCGCGCGCCAGTACACCGACCTGGGCCTGATCACCGCCGACGCGGAGATGGGCAACGACGTGCACCTGCTGTTCCAGCAGCTGTCCGGGCTGGCGCCGTCGATCCGCCTGCGGTGCATGCTGCAGTCGCCGTTCACCCTGCACAGCGGGCTGCTGAGCCGGATCAACCGCGAAGCACAGCTGGCGGCCGCCGGCAGGCCGGGCCGGATCGTGGCCAAGATGAACGCGCTCAACGAACCGCAGGTGATCCGCGCGCTCTACCAGGCCTCGCAGGCCGGGGTCCAGATCGACCTGGTGGTGCGTGGCGCCTGCACCCTGCGTCCGGGCGTGCCCGGCATCTCGGACAACATCCGCGTGCGCTCCATCGTCGGCCGGTTCCTCGAACACAGCCGGGTGTACTGGTTCGGCAACGACGGCCGTCCGGAGATGTTCTGTGCCAGCGCCGACTGGCTGGAGCGCAACCTGCTGCGGCGCGTGGAAGCCTGCTTCCCGATCGTGGACCCGGCGCTGGTGGAACGCATCGAGCGCGAGGTGCTGCAGAACTGCCTGGCCGACAACACCAATGCCTGGGAGCTGGGCGCCGACGGCGTCTACCGGCGCTGCGAACCGGCCGCGGGCGAGGCTCCGCACTCGGCCCAGCAGGCATTGCTCGATGCGCTCTAGGAGGGCTCGCGAGAGCGGCGGGAGCGGCCGCGGCGCGGGCTTCCGTTAAGATTCGCCAATGCCCCATACCGCAGCTTCCCGCCCGCAGGTCCAGGATGGCGACGCGCTCGCCGCGATCGATCTGGGCTCCAACAGCTTCCACATGATCCTGGCCCGCTATTCGCTGGGCGAGCTGCGCGTGGTCGACCGCCTGCGCGAGACGGTGCGCATGGCCGACGGCCTGGACAGCGAGGGTGGCCTGGCGCCGCAGTCGCGCGAGCGCGCGCTGGAGTGCCTGGCCCGTTTCAGCCAGCGCCTGCGCGGCGTCGAGCGGCTGCATGTGCGCGCACTGGCCACCAATACCGTGCGCCGCCTGCGCGAGCCGCAGCAGTTCCTCGCCGAGGCCGAGGCTGCGCTCGGCCATCCGGTGGAAGTGGTGTCCGGCCGCGAGGAGGCGCGCCTGATCTACCTGGGCGTGGCCCATGCGCAGCCGCCCAAGCCCGGCACCCAGCGCCTGGTGATCGACATCGGCGGTGGCTCCACCGAGTTCATCATCGGCCGCGGCCTGGACCCGATCGAGCGCGAGAGCCGCCAGGCCGGCTGCATCGCCTCCACCCGCCGCTTCTTCCCCGACGGCAAACTGTCGAAGAAGCGCTGGAAGGAAGCGCTGGACGTGATCAGTGCCGAGTTCGGCCAGTTCGCCGGCCTGTACCGCGCGCGCGGCTGGGACGAGGCATTGGGCTCATCCGGCACGCACAAGGCCATCAGCGAGATCTGCGTGGCGATGAAGCTGACCAAGGGCGCGATCATGGCACCGGCCCTGCCGCAGGTGCGCGACCGCCTGCTGCAGGCGCGCAGCATCGACGAGATCGACCTGCCGGGGCTGTCCTCGGACCGCCGCCCGATCATCGCCGGCGGGATCCTGGTGCTGGAGGCCGCCTTCCAGGCGCTGGGCCTGCAGAAGCTGCTGGTGAGCAAGGCAGCGATGCGCGAGGGCATCCTCTACGACATGCTCGGCCGCGGCAGCGACAACGACCCGCGCGATGTGTCGATCGAGGCGCTGATGCAGCGCTACGGCATCGATACCGTGCAGGCCGGCCGGGTGCAGGCCACCGCGCTGCGCCTGTTCGAGCAGGTCGCCGGCGCGTGGGGCCTGGAAGAGGACGACGCGCGCATGCTGGCCTGGGCCGCCAGCGTGCACGAACTCGGCCTGGCCATCGCCCACGGCCAGTACCACCTGCACGGCGCCTACATCCTGGAGCACTCGGACATCTCCGGCTTCTCGCGCCAGGAGCAGCAGGTGCTGGCGGCCCTGGTGCGCACCCACCGGCGCGGCGTGTCCAGGTCCGCCTTCGATGCCCTGCCGGACCGCCTGCTGCTGACGGCGCGACGCAAGGCCGCGCTGCTGCGGCTGGCCGTACTGCTGCACCGCTCGCACGAAAGCGACGCGCTGCCACCCCTGCAGCTGGCGGCCGGACCGGCCAGCCTGCACCTGGTCCTGCCCGGGGAATGGGTGCAACCCCGTGCCCTCCTGCGCGCGGACCTGGCCGACGAACGCAAGGGCATGTCCGGCCTGGGCATCGATTTCGCCCACGAACTGGCCTGAGCGGCACGCCGCGCGCGCAGCCCCAACCCCGCGAGCCCGACTCGAGCGTTGTAGCCAGGGACCAGACCGGGAGTCCCGCCATGCGTACACCGTTGTCCCGCAGTTTCCTCGCACCGCCGCCGCCCTGGCCCTGGCACTGGGCGCCTGCAGCACCGCGCCCTCCCCCGAGCCGCCCCGGGCCGAGGTCCGCGCCCGGGCCGCCATGGACGAGGCACGGGCTTCCGCCGCACGGGCTCGCACCATGGCGGTGGCCGCGGCCGCTCCGATGTCGATCCTGCCGCCATCGCCACCCGCGCCACCGCCGCCCACGGCCGCACCCCCGCTTCCGCCGTCCAACACCGAGCGCTACGACGCGCGCGAGGACAACCCGGTACGCCGCACCCGCGAGGCGCCGGTGTCCACCTTCTCGGTGGACGTGGATACCGGCAGTTACGCCAACGTGCGACGCATGCTGCGCGATGGCATCCGCCCGCCCGCCGATGCGGTCCGGGTGGAGGAGTTCCTCAACTATTTCGACTACGGCCATCCGGCACCGGCCACGCGCGAGGTGCCCTTCCGGATCACCACCGAGCTGGCACCGGCGCCCTGGAACCCCGCACGGCAACTGCTGATGGTGGGCATCAAGGGCTTTGACGTGGACAAGCGCGAACTGCCGCCGGCGAACCTGGTGCTGCTGGTGGACACCTCCGGCTCGATGCATGCCGCCGACAAGCTGCCCCTGCTGAAGAAGGCCTTTGCCCAACTGGTGCCGCAGCTGCGTGCCAGCGACCGGGTGTCGATCGTGTCCTACGCCGGAAGCGCCGGCCTGGTCCTGCCGCCGACGCCCGGCGACCGCCACGGCGAGATCCTGGCCGCGCTGGAGAAGCTGGAGGCCGGCGGCAGCACCAACGGCGGCGAAGGCATCCGCCTGGCCTATGCGATGGCGCGGCAGTCGTTCATCGATGGCGGCGTCAACCGGATCCTGCTGGCCACCGATGGCGACTTCAACGTCGGCATCACCGACCGCGGTGCACTGCTGACCCTGGTCGCCGACCAGCGCCGCTCCGGCGTGGCCCTGTCCACGCTCGGCTTCGGCGCCGGCAACTACAACGACGGCATGGCCGAGCGCCTGGCCGATGCCGGCAACGGCCAGCACCTGTACATCGACACCCTGGAGGAAGCGCGCCGGGTGCTGGTGCAGCAGATGCAGGCCACGCTGCTGACCATCGCCAACGACGTCAAGGTGCAGGTCGAGTTCAACCCGGCCGTGGTGTCCGAGTACCGGCTGATCGGCTACGAGAACCGGCTGCTGCGCGAGGAGGACTTCGCCAATGACCGGGTGGACGCCGGCGACATCGGCGCAGGCCACGAGGTCACCGCGCTGTACGAGCTGACCCTGGCCGGTTCGGGCGCCGAGCGCCTGCCGCCGCTGCGCTACGCCGCACCGGCCGGCCCCGCCCCCGGTCCTGCCGGTGAACTGGCCCACCTGCGCCTGCGTTACAAGCTGCCCGGCCAGGACGACAGCCGCCTGGTCGAGGCGCCCGTACTGCGCACGGCGATGCGCGCCCAGGCCAGCGAATCGCTGCGCTTTGCCGCGGCGGTAGCCGGCTACGCCGACCTGCTGCGCGGCGGCCGGCACGTGGACGGCTGGAACT
>JAEWAG010000164.1 GCA_023391775.1 Pseudomonadota bacterium
TGCTTGACCAGGTTGTCGTAGCGGCCGCCGTCCAGGCGCAGCTGCACCAGCACCGGCGCCGGGAAATCCGGCGGCAGCGCGGCCAGCAGCTTGCGCACCGCGTCCGGCCCGCCGATACCGGCCAGCACCAGCACGGCGCCGCGGGCAGCGGACGTGGCCGTGGCCGTGGCCGGGGCCTCCGGTTCCAGCTCCACCAGCGAAAGCCTGCTGAAATCAGGCAGCGGCGGCGGCGTTGCCGGTGCGGCCGGGCGAACCGCCGGCGCGTCGTCGTCACCCGCCAGGGTCCACTCGGTAGGCGGCCGAAGCGGCGGCGGAGCCGATGCCGGTGCGGCGCTGCCCACGCCGGCCAGCTCGTCGCCCGGGATCTCCGGGGCCCAGGCCTGGGCCTCGTCCAGATGCGGTTCCAGGCGTGCGCCCGAATGCACCTGCTGCGGGGTCTGGGGCAGGCCCGGCTCGAGCTCGCCGGAAACGTCGCGTTCGCGACCCGGCGGCAGCACGTCATCGTGGCCGTGCAGCTTGGCCGAAAGGTGCCGGATCCAGCGCTGCGCCTCCCAGCCCTCGCGGCGGGCGGCCACGTCGGCCTCGTCGAAGATCACCAGCACATCCGGGGATTCAAGCACCGCTTCCAGCGACTCGAGCGCGTCCTCCACCGCCGGCTCCAGGGCGACCAGCACCGCCGCGGCTCCGGCCGCGGCAAGGGTAGCGGAGTCCAGCCCGTTCGGATCGGCCTCCAGCACCACGGGGATGCCGGCGCCGTCCAGGGCCTGGCGCAGGCGTTCGCGGGCCGGGCCGGGCCGGGCCAGCAGGGCCACGGCCTTGGCGGTATCAGTCGCGTGCACGGGCAATCCCCAGCAGGTCGTACACGTTCCGCATCAGGTCCAGCTCCTGGTACGGCTTGCCCAGGTAGCGCTGCACGCCGATCTCGAAGGCACGCTGGCGATGCTTGTCGCCGGTACGGGAAGTGATCATCACGATCGGCACGTCGCGGAAACGGCCGTCGGCGCGCATCGCGGTGGCCAGCTCGTAGCCGTCCATGCGCGGCATCTCGATGTCCAGCAGCATCAGGTCCGGAACGCGCTCGTCCAGCCGCTCCAGCGCCTCGACGCCGTCGCGCGCCGTCACCACCTCGAAGTTGTGGCGTTCCAGCACGCGGCCGGTGACCTTGCGCATGGTCAGCGAGTCGTCGACCACCATCACCAGCGGCACGTGGCGCTGCTGCTGCGACTCGGCCTGGGCGGCCGGACGTTCCGGCTGCGCCAGGTGGCGACGCACCAGCGGGGCGACGTCCAGGATCACCACCACGCGGCCATCGCCGGTGATGGTGGCGCCGTAGATGCCCGGCACCGAGGCGATCTGCAGGCCGACCGGCTTGACCACGATCTCGCGGTTGCCGACCACCTGGTCGATCGCCACCGCCGCGCGCAGGTCACCGGCGCGCACCAGCAGCAGCGGCACCTGGGCCTGGCCTTCGGCCTTGGCCGGGCCCTGCCCGACCAGCAGGCCGAGGTCGTGCAGCACGTACTCCTCGCCGGCATAGCGGTAGCCGCCGGTACCGCTTTCAAATCGCTCGCGCGAGATCCGGCCGATGCCGCTGACCGAGGCCACCGGCACCGCATAGGTGGTGTCGCCGATCTGCACGAACACCGCCTGGGTGACGGCCAGGGTCTGCGGCAGGCGCAGGGTGAACACCACGCCGCGGCCGACCACCGAGTCGATCTCGACCGTGCCGCCGAGCTGGCGCACCTCGTTGCGGACCACGTCCATGCCCACGCCGCGGCCGGCCAGCTGGCTGACCTGCTCGGAGGTGGAGAAGCCGGCCTCGAAGATCAGCGAGTCCAGCTCGGCGTCGGTCAGCACCGCACCCGGCTTGAGCAGCCCGCGCTGCTCGGCCCGGCGACGGATCGCCGCGCGGTCCAGGCCGCGGCCGTCATCAGCCACCTGCAACACGATTTCCGAACCTTCGTGCCGCAGCGAGATGGTGATCGTGCCTTCCTCGGCCTTGCCCGCCGACGAACGCTCGGCCGGGGTCTCCAGGCCGTGTGCCACCGAGTTGCGCAGCATGTGCTCGATCGGCGCGACCATGCGGTCCAGGACGTTGCGGTCCAGTTCGCCGTGGGTACCGTCCAGGCGCAGCTGCACCAGCTTGCCGGTGTCGTGGCCGGCCTGGCGGACCACCCGGCGCAGGCGCGGCACGACGCTGTCGAACGGCACCATGCGCGCGCTCATCAGGCCGTCCTGCAGGTCCGAGCTGACGCGCGACTGCTGCTGCAGCAGGACGTCGTACTGGCGGGACAGGTCGTCGAGCACGCCCTGCAGGCCGGTCAAGTCGGCGGAGGACTCGTTCAGCGCGCGGCTGAGCTGCTGCAGGGTGGAGAAGCGGTCCAGCTCCAGCGGGTCGAAGGTCGGGTCGGCGCTGTCCTGCTCGCGCTGGTAGCGGGCGACGATCTGGGCCTCGGTCTCCAGGTCCAGGCGGCGCAGCTGGTCGCGCAGACGGGCATTGGTGCGGTCAAGCTCGGCCAGGGCCGAACGGAACGCGCCGAGCTGCTGCTCCAGGCGGGCGCGGTAGATCGCGACCTCGCCGGCGTGGTTGACCAGGTTGTCGAGCAGGTCGGCGCGGACGCGGACCTGTTCCTGCGGTGCGCGGGCGGTGGTGTCCTCGGCCACGGCCGGGGCTTCGTCCTGTACCGGTGCCGACAGCGGCGCCAGGGCGGCGGCGGACGGTGACAGCGGCGCGGGCTGCGCGGCGACAACCGGAGCCGGCGTTTCCTGCGGCGCGGCCTCGCTGTCCTGCGCCGGCATGACCAGCTCGGCCGGTGCCTCGGCGGCGGGCTCGACTTCGACGGTGGGCGCGTCGGCCCCTGCCATTTCCGGCGGCACTGCAAGCTCGGCCTCGACCGGAGCGACGTAGGCCTCGCCACGGATGCGCGCCTCGAAACCGGCGATCAATGCGTGCGGCATGGCCGTGGTGCGGTGCGCGCGGGTCTTCACCAGCAGCTGGTGCAGGGTGTCGAAGCCGCGCTCCAGCAGGTGCACGTCGTCGCGGTCCAGCACGGTGCGCTGCTCGGCAACCGCTTCCAGCAGCGACTCGATCACGTGGCCGAGGTCGCCGATGCTGGCGATGCCGGCCATGCGCGCGCCGCCCTTGAGCGTGTGCAGGTCACGCTGCAGGGCGATGATGGCCTCACGCGCGCCCGGATCGGCGCGCAGCTCGACCAGCAGCGAATCGACGTGGTCGAGCAGGTCGCCGCCCTCCTCGACGAAGATGTCGACCAGGGCGCGATCCAGCTCGTTGAAGTCGAGCATCGGCAGCTCGGCCTCGGACGACGGCGGCTGCGATGCGGCGTGCTCGGCCGGGGCCTCATCGACCTCGGCAGGCCCGGCCGCGGCGGACTCCAGGGCGATGCCGGCTGCGGCCAGGTCGGCGGTTTCGGCTCCGGCTTCGACGGCGGGCTCGTCGAGCGATACGGCTTGGCCGGTATCCGCGATGGCGTAGGGATCGGCTTCGGTCTCAACTACGGCTTCGGCTTCGGCTTCGGCTTCGGC
>JAEWAG010000195.1 GCA_023391775.1 Pseudomonadota bacterium
GCTCCAGCGCATCCAGCGCCTGCGCCGGCCCGGCCGCCACCACCTCCACCCGGCCGTCGGCCAGGTTGGTGGCGCTGCCCTCCAGCCCCAGGGCCAGGGCCTGGCCGCGGGTGGAGGCGCGGTAGTACACGCCCTGGACCCGGCCACTGACCAGGAAACGCGCTGCGGGCATCACCCCGGCTCCGTGCCGGCCACCGCCAGCTCGATGTCCTGCGCGGTGATCGGGCCGAGGAAGCGCCGGGCGACGCGTCCGTCCGGGTCGACCAGGTAGGTCATCGGCAGGCCGCGCGGGGTGGCGAAGTCGCCCGGCGGCGCGTACGGATCCAGGATCACGATCGGATAGGAGACCGGACGCTCCTGCAGGAAGGCCTGCATGTCGGCGGTGCTGATCTCCTCGTAGGCCAGGCCCACGACCTCGATCTCCTCGCGCATGGTGTGCAACGCCGACAACTCGGGCATCTCGTGCAGGCAGGGCTTGCACCAGGTCGCCCAGAAATTGACCACGACCCACTTGCCGCGGTGCGCGGCCAGGTCATAGGGCGCGCCGGTGACCGTGGTGCCGGCAAAGGCCGGGAACTCGGCCGTTTCCTCGACCACGCCGGAGGTGCCGGAGCCGGCATCGGGCGCGGCCGGCTCGCTGACCGCCGCAGCCGTGCCGGACGCTGGCTCATCGGCCGGCGCCGGGGCCTGGCGCTCGCACGCCGACAGCAGGCCCAGCAGGGCCAGCGCGAGGACGGGGGAATGTCTCACCGGGATTCTCCATCGGAACAGGGGTAGAGGGAGCCGACCTTGCGCCGCAGCGCATCGCGCAGGGGCAGGCGCAGGTCGTCGAGCATGGCGCTGGCGTCGCGGCCCAGCGGGTCTTCGTGGCAGGGCAGCCAGGCCTCGTCCGCCGGCACGCGCAGGCGGCAGGCCTCGTACAGTTCACCGAGGCTGACGTCGTCCAGGTCGCGCGCCAGCAGCCACTCGCCCTCCTCGTCGCGACGCAGCAGGCGGATGCCGTCGAGCCGGGCGAGGAATTCCTGCAGCAGCGAGTCGGTCAGCATCGGCTCCAGCTCCAGCATGCGCGCCGTGTGCAGGCCGCGGCCCTCGCGACGGGCCTGGCGGAAACGGCCGAGCAGGCGCAGCAGCGCGTACACCTCGTGGCCGGCCGGCAGGCGCATGGCCGCCGGCTGGTAACGGAAGGCGGCCAGCGATGAGGCCAGCGAGGCACCCAGCAGGATCGCGGTCCAGCCCAGGTAGATCCACAGCATCAGGATCGGGATGAAGGCCAGCGCGCCGTAGAGCTTCTGGTACCCCTGGAAGGTGTCCAGGTACAGGCCAAGGCCGGCCTTGATCGCCTCCAGCAGCAGCACCGCAAGCAACGCACCGGCCAGGGCATGGCGCCATTTGACCGTGTGGTGCGGCACGACCCGGTAGACCAGCAGCACCACCACCAGCTCGATCGCCACCGGCGCCAGGCCCACCGCCAGCCGCGCCAGCGCGTGGCCCACGGGATTGTCGAACACCGGCAGGGAGAAGAAGCGCGCCGACACCGATAGCGAGGCCGCCGCCAGCAGCGCGCCGAGGGTCAGCACCGTCCAGTACACCAGGTAGCGGGACAGCTGCGGGCGCGCGCTGGCCACGCGCCAGATGCGGTTGAAGGTGGATTCCACGCTGTTGAGCGTCACCAGCAGCGACACCACCAGGGCCACGGTACCGGCGGCGGTGAGCTGGGCGATGTTGTCGGTGAGCTTGGCGAGCTGTTCCTTGATCGCATCGGCCGAGCTGGGCACGAAGTTGGACAGCACGTAGTCGATCAGGCTGCCGCTGGCCTGCTGGAAGGTGGGAAAGGCAGCCAGCACGCCCAGCACCACCACCGCCAGCGGCACCAGGGCGAAGGCGGTGGTGTAGGCCAGCGCGGCGGCGGCCTGCAGCAGCCGGTCGTCGAGGAAGCGCTCCCACAGGAAACGCGCGAACGAGACCGCGCGGGCGCGGTCACGCATCCGTTCTCGCCACCCAGCATGCAGCCTGCCGTTGCCCATCCGCGCAAGCCTACCCGATGGGCAGTGGCAGCCGCATCGCCGATACTTGCGGCCTGGCAACCCACGGAGTCACCCATGGCCGACATCCTCGTCCTCTACTACAGCCGCGGCGGCTCGGTCGCGCGCCTGGCCCGGCAGATCGCGCGGGGCGTCGAGGAGGTTCCGGGGATGCAGGCGCGGCTGCGCACGGTGCCGCCGGTGGCGGCGGTGACCCAGCAGGCCGCACCACCGGTGCCGGAGGACGGCGCGCCGTACGTCAGCAGCCAGGACCTGGTCGAATGTGCCGGCCTGGCGCTGGGCAGCCCCACCCGCTTCGGCAACATGGCAGCGCCGGTGAAGCATTTCCTCGACGGTCTTGGCGGCGAATGGGCCAGCGGCACCCTCACCGGCAAGCCGGCAGCCGTGTTCACCTCCACCGCCACCCAGCATGGCGGGCAGGAATCGACCCTGCTGACGATGCATGTGCCACTGCTGCACCACGGCTGCCTGATCGTCGGCATTCCGTACAGCGAGCCGCTGCTCAGCAGCACGCGCAGCGGCGGCACTCCGTATGGCGCCAGCCACGTGGCCGGGGCCGGGGACGATCCGCAGCTGACCGACGAAGAGGCCGCCCTGGCCCGCGCCCTGGGCCGGCGCCTGGCCGGCGTCGCGCAGAGGCTGGCCGCGTGAGCGGGTTGCCTGCGCATCGGGTGCTGGGCATCGCCCTGCTGGCGCTGTCGCTGCTGTACATGGCCTGGTTCCACGACGACCGCCACGCCGCGGCGGCGCTGCTGGTGTTCGCGCTGCCGCCGCTGCTGCTGGCGGTGCCGGCCTGGCGTGGCGGCCGCCGCGCCGGATTCTGGGCCGGTGTGCTGGGGCTGTTCTGGTTCAGCCACGGGGTGATGCACGCCTGGGCGCATCCGGAAGGCGCGCTGTATGGCTGGGCCGCGCTGCTGCTGGCGCTGGTGGTGGTCATCGCCTCGAGCTGGGCCGGATTGCGTGCCCGCCTGGCCGGCCGCCGTTGAAGCGATGACGGTTTCACTCGCACCTTTCCGGCGCGCGGGGCGATAATCCGCCGCGGCGGCGCCGGCCTGGCGACGCCTTACCGTTCAACGGCGCGGTGAGCGCGCCGGCAGGAGCCACCCATGGAAGAGCTGCTGATCGTCACCACCGGTGGCACGATCGACAAGATCTATTTCGACGACAAGTCCGACTACCAGATCGGCGAACCGCAGATCGGCATGATCCTGCGGGAGCTGGGCGTCAGCTTCCGCTTCAGCGTGATCCCGATCCTGCGCAAGGATTCGCTGCACATCACCGACGCCGACCGCGAGCTGGTGCGGGCGACCATCGCCGCGCAGCCGGCGCGCCACGTGCTGGTGACCCACGGCACCGACAGCATGGTCCAGACCGGCATGGTGCTGCGCTCGATCCCGGACAAGACCATCGTCATGACCGGCGCGCTGAGCCCGGCGCGGTTCCGTGGCTCGGACGCGGAGTTCAACATCGGCTGCGCGATCGGCGCGGTGCAGACCCTGCCGGCCGGCGTCTACATCGCCATGAACGGCCTGGTCTGGACCCCGGACCGGGTCCGCAAGAACGTGGCCGCCAACCGGTTCGAGCCGGTCTGAGGCCGGGCCGATGGCGACGGCGACCCGCGCCACCCGTGCGCTGGACGCGGCCGGCGTGGCCTATCGCCTGCGTCCCTACGACTACGATGCCGACGCCAGCGCAGCGGCCGGTGGCAAGGCCCTGCAGGCGGCCGCCGCACTGGGCGTCGAACCGGGCCGCGTGCTGAAAACGCTGATGGCCTGGGTGGATGCGCAGGCGGTGTGCGTGGTGGTGCCCTCCGACCGCCAGGTCCTGCCGCGGGCCCTGGCCGCGGCCGCTGGCGGCAAGTCGGCGCGGATGATGGAAGTGGCCGAGGCCGAGCGCCGCAGCGGCTACAGGGTCGGCGGGATCAGCCCGTTCGCGCAGCAGCGCCCGGCACCTGTCTGGTTCGAGCAGGACGCAGTGGTGTTGCCTGCCGTGTTCATCAATGCCGGGCAGCGCGGGTTGCTGCTGGAGCTGGACCCGGCCGACGCGGTGCAGGTGCTGCAGGCGCGGTCGGCGGGCATCAGCCGCTGAGCCGCGCGCGGCTCAGAACATCCCGGTTTCCAGGCGCGCGGCCTCGGACATCATGTGCCGGCCCCACGGCGGGTCGAAGACCAGCTCGACGTCGGCCTCAGCGATGGTCGGAATCTGCTCGAGCTTGCTGCGCACGTCGTCGACGAGGATCTCGCCCATACCGCAGCCGGGCGCGGTCAGGGTCATCTTCACGTCGATCGTGCGGCTGCCGTCGTCGCGGTGCTGCAGGTTGGCCTCGTAGACCAGGCCCAGGTCGACGATGTTGAACGGGATTTCCGGGTCGAAGCAGGTGCGCAGCTGGTTCCAGACCATGGCCTCGACTTCCTCGTCGCTGGCATCGTCCGGAAGCTGCAGCTCGGCCGGGGGCTCCTTGCCGATGGCGTCGGCATCCTTGCCCGCGATCCGGAAGAGGTTGCCCTCCACGAACACGGTGTAGCTGCCGCCCAGTCCCTGGGTGATGTAGCCGACGCTGCCGGCCGGAAGGGTCACGGCTTCGCCCTGCGGCACCATGACGGCGGCGCAGTCGCGCTCGAAACGGACGGGTTCGCTGCTACGGGAGTACATGCGGCGGATATGGGGCAGCCCGCCTGCACTTGCAAGCGTCCACCGGCCGGGAGTGGGGAAGCGCTCATTCTAGCGCATGGCCGCTGCGCGTATGCTTGGCCGCCCCCGCCAACGCCCCGGTCCGATGCCCCACGCCACGCTCCGCACCGCGCCCGCCCGCCGCGCCTGGCTGTGGCTGCCCCTGCTGCTGCTCGGCATGGCGACCACGGTCGTGGCCTGGGCTTCGCTGGCGCTCGCCACCGGCAGCCAGCATGGCTGGGCCGCACTGCTGGTGGCGCTGGAGATGGCGCTGATGCTGCGCCTGGGCGGCATGCGCGGCGGCTGGGGACGAGGACTCCTGGCCGCGGCAGCCACCCTGGCGGTAGCCGTGCTGGTGCAGTGGGCCGTCGCCTCGGGCCACATCGGCGCGCAGATGGGCCTGTCCGCGTGGCAGGCAATGCCGAAGATGGGCGCCGGTTACGTGCTCACCCTCAGCCAGCTGGCCAACAGCCGCCTGGACCTGGCCTGCCTGCTGCTGGCGCCGCTGCTGGCGCTGCGCACGGGACGCTGAGTCCCGCGCGCAGCATCATCAGGCTCAGTGCCCGCCGTCCAGCGCCTTGAGCTCGCTGACCAGGGCGCTGGCCATCTCCGCACCGTCGCCGTAAAGCATTCGGGTGTTGTCGGCGTAGAAGAGCGCGTTCTCGATGCCGGCAAACCCGGTGCCCTTGCCACGCTTGATCACGATGGTATTGCGCGACTCGACCACGTCCAGGATCGGCATGCCGTAAATCGGGCTGGCCGGATCGGTCTTGGCCACCGGATTGACCACGTCGTTGGCGCCGATCACCAGTGATACGTCGGTGGTGGGGAATTCCGGGTTGATGTCGTCCATGTCCGCGATCAGGTCGTACGGCACGCCGGCCTCGGCGAGCAGCACGTTCATGTGCCCCGGCATGCGCCCGGCCACCGGATGGATGGCGAACTTCACCTTGACCCCGCGCTCGATCAGGCGCTGCGCCAGCTCCCAGATCTTGTGCTGGGCCTGGGCCACGGCCAGACCGTAACCGGGCACGATCACCACGCGTTCGGCATAGGCCATCATCGCGGCCACGTCGCCGGCCTCGATCGGCTTCTGCGCGCCGCTGATCTCCTGCGCCTGGCCACCGCCGCCAAAGCTGCCGAACAGCACGCCGGAGATCGGACGGTTCATGGCCTTGGCCATCAGCCGGGTCAGCAGGATGCCGGCCGCGCCCACCATCATGCCGGCGATGATCAGCGCCTCGTTGCCCAGCACGTAGCCTTCGAACGACACCGCCAGGCCGGTGAACGCGTTGTACAGCGAGATCACCACCGGCATGTCCGCGCCGCCGATGGGCAGGGTCATCAGCACGCCCAGCAGCAGCGCCACCACGAAGAACGCGATGATGGCGGTGGCATCCAGGCTTACCGCCGCCCACGCACCCAGCGCGACCATCGCCACCGCGACCAGCAGGTTGAAAGCCTGCTGCCCGGGGAACACCATGCGCTTGTCCAGGCGGCCGTCGAGCTTGGCCCAGGCGATGATCGAGCCGGACAGCGACACCGCGCCAATCGCCGAGCCGAGCACCGCAAGCGTGAGTACCACCGTGCCCGGCCCGGACACCGGCGCCGCATCGGGCGCGCCGTGGGCCATGCCGGAGAAACGCAGCAGCTCCACCGCGCCGATCGCGGCGGCCGAACCGCCGCCCATGCCGTTGTACAGCGCGACCATCTGCGGCATGTCGGTGATGGCCACCTTCTTGCCGGACACCCACGCCAGCACCGTGCCCAGCACCAGGGCGGTGATGATCAGCGGAAGGTTGTGCAGGTCCGGCAGCAGGAAGGTGGCGAAGGTGGCGATCACCATGCCCAGCCCGGCCCAGCGGATGCCGCTGCGGGCGGTGGCCGGCGAGGCCCTGCGCTGCAGGGCCAGCAGGAACAGGGTGGCCGCCACCAGGTAGCTGGCGCCAACCAGCCACAGACGCAGGTCGAAGTCGCCGCTCACTGCCTGCCCTCCGGCTTCCTGGAGGACTTGAACATCTCCAGCATGCGCTCGGTCACCACGTAGCCGCCGGCGGCATTACCCGCACCCAGCACCACCGCGACGAACCCAAGTGCCTTCTCCAGCGTGGTGTCGGCATGGCCGAGAACGACCATCGCCCCGATCAGCACCGCACCGTGGATGAAGTTGGATCCGGACATCAGCGGCGTATGCAGGATCACCGGCACCCGCGAGATGATCACGTGGCCCGCGATTGCCGCGAGCATGAAGATGTACAGCGCAACAAAGCCGTCGTTCATGCGTCCTGCTCTCCCCGGGCACACGCCCGGGGCCGATCATAACCGCAGCCTGAACCCTGCTGGCGCGCGTCAACCGATCGCAAGCCGGCGCGTTTACTCCAGTGTCGATTCCACTGGAAACGGGTGCAAATGAAACCGCGATCGCCCGCCCTTTCGCACCGCACGCGCCGCCGCTGGCCGGTGCCTGCACGGCCGTGCGCCATCGGGCGATAAGCTGTGCTGGTGACTACGCCCGCGCCGCCCGAAACGGACTCCCCGGCCGCACCGGCCTGGGCCTCGCTGGATGCATTCCTGGCCGAGGTCGGTACCCGCGCGTTCCGCTTCGCCGAGGCCGGTCTGCGCAATCGCGACGACGCACTGGATGCGGTGCAGGACGCGATGATGCGCATGCTCACCTACCAGGACCGCCCTTCCAGCGAATGGACGCCGCTGTTCTGGAGCATCCTGCGCCGGCGCATCATCGACCTGCAGCGCCGCGCGCGCTTCCGCATGGGCTGGATGCGCCCGGCGGCGGAGGACCCGCGCGGTGAGGATGCCAGCATCGACTGGGCCGATACCGCCCCCGGTCCGGCGCAGGCGCAGGAACACGGCGAAACCTATGCACGGCTGGTGGAAGCACTGCGCGCCCTGCCGCCGCGCCAGCGCGAGGCCTTCACCCTGCGCGTGCTCGAAGAGCTCGACGTGGCCACCACCGCGCAGGTGATGGGCTGTTCGGAAGGCTCGGTAAAGACCCACCTGTCGCGTGCGCGGCAGGCCCTGAATTCGCAAATGGAGGACGTCCTGTGACGACCGCACACGACCCCATCGACCGCCGCGCGCGGCAACTGCACGCCGAGTCGCTGGCGCATGTCTCGCCGGAGGTGCTGGCGCGGTTGCGGCGCGCACGTCGCCAGGCCACCTCGGCCACTGCCGCGCGCCCCGCCTGGCGCCTGCCGTCATGGCTGGCCGGGGGCGCGGTG
>JAEWAG010000241.1 GCA_023391775.1 Pseudomonadota bacterium
GGCGATCGCTTCCAACGTCTCGGTCAGGGTGCCGATCTGGTTGACCTTGATCAGGATCGCGTTGGCGGTGCCCGAGTCGATGCCCTGCCTGAGGATCTTCGGGTTGGTCACGAACAGGTCGTCGCCGACCAGCTGCACCTTGTCGCCGACGCGGTCGGTCAGCAGCTTCCAGCCGGCCCAGTCGTCCTCGGCCAGGCCGTCCTCGATGGTGATGATCGGGTACTGGGCGACCCAGTCGGCCAGGAAGTCGACGAACTGCTCGGAGGACAGGCGCTTGTTCTCACCGACCAGGTGGTACTTGCCGTTGTCGAAGAACTCCGAGGAGGCCACGTCCAGGCCCAGCAGGATGTCCTCGCCGGCGGTGTAGCCGGCCTTGCCGATCGCCTCGAGGATGGTGTCCAGCGCCTCGACGTTGCTGCGGAAGTCCGGGGCGAAGCCGCCCTCGTCGCCCACCGCCGTGCTCAGGCCGTGGCCCTTGAGCACCGACTTGAGCGAATGGAAGATCTCGGTGCCGGCGCGCAGCGCCTCGGAGAACGAGGCCGCGCCGACCGGCAGGATCATGAATTCCTGGAAGTCGACGTTGTTGTCGGCATGCGCGCCGCCGTTGATGATGTTCATCATCGGCACCGGCAGCGAGGCCTCGGCGCCGGTCAGGCCCGACAGGTACTGCCACAGGGCCTGCTTCTTCGAGGCGGCCACCGCGTGGGCCGCGGCCATCGAAACGCCCAGCAGCGCGTTGGCGCCCAGGCGACCCTTGTTCTCGGTGCCGTCCAGATCGATCAGGCGGCGATCCAGGCCCTGCTGGTCGGCCGCGTCGAACCCGGCCAGGGCCTGGGCGATGGCGCCGTTGACATTGCCGACCGCGTTCTTGACACCCTTGCCCAGGTAGCGGGTCTTGTCGCCGTCGCGCAGTTCCACGGCCTCCTTGGTGCCGGTCGAGGCACCCGACGGTACCGCGGCGCGGCCGAAGGAGCCGTCCGCCAGGGTGACCTCGGCTTCCAGGGTGGGATTGCCGCGGCTGTCGAGGATTTCGCGGGCGTGGATCTTGGCGATGCTGGTCATTGGAGTGGCAAGCGTCCGGTGGGTGGAGTCACCCGGAAGTTTAGCGGAGCGCGGGCCTTCCTGCCGCTTTTCCCCCGTTGTTTCCGCCACTTGCGGCGTACCCGTTCGTTGCCCGGGAAACGGCCGCTGCGCGCAGGCATACCCGAACCTGCCGGGCGCGGGCGCCGGCAGGTTGGAACAGGAGAATCGCGTTACGCCGCGCCGCCAGGTGGCCGCGGCCGGGGCTGCCGGGCAGGGCGGCCCCCCGCCCTGCCCGGCGCGGCTTCAGAGCGACTGCTCGATGAAGCCGTTCTTCTTGGTGATCGAATCCAGCGCCAGCAGGGTTTCCAGCAGCGCCTCCATCCGGTCCAGCGGCCAGGCATTGGGACCGTCGGACAGGGCCTTGGACGGGTCCGGGTGGGTCTCGGCGAACAGGCCGGCCACGCCCACGGCCACCGCCGCCCGCGCCAGCACCGGCACGAACTCGCGCTGGCCGCCGGAGCTGGTGCCCTGCCCGCCCGGCAGCTGCACCGAATGGGTCGCATCGAACACCACCGGGCAACCGGTATCGCGCATCACGCTCAGCGAGCGCATGTCCGAGACCAGGTTGTTGTAGCCGAAGCTGGCGCCGCGCTCGCAGACCATGATCTGCCCGTTGCCGGTGGATTTGGCCTTCTCCACCACCGGCTTCATGTCCCATGGCGAAAGGAACTGGCCTTTCTTGATGTTCACCGGCTTGCCCGCGGCGCAGACCTTCCTGATGAAGTCGGTCTGGCGCACCAGGAAGGCCGGGGTCTGCAGCACGTCGACCACCGAGGCGACCTCGTCCATCGGCGTGTACTCGTGCACGTCGGTCAGCACCGGCACGCCGATCTGCTTCTTCACCTCGGCAAGGACCTTCAACCCCTCCTCCATGCCCGGGCCACGGAAGCTGGTGCCGGAGGTGCGGTTGGCCTTGTCGAAGCTGGACTTGAAGATGAAGTTCATCCCCAGCCTGCCGGTGATTTCCTTGAGCCGCCCGGCCACGTCCAGCTGCAGCTGCATCGACTCGATCACGCAGGGACCGGCGATCAGGAACAGCGGCTGGTCCAGCCCGGCTTCGAATCCACACAGTTTCATCGCATTTTCCTCTCTGGGAGCCGCAGCCGGCGCGTCGGCGCCGGCGACTGGACGGGCTGGTTCATACCGGCTGGCGCGAAGACCGCGCCAGGCAGGCGGCGGGCCTCAGGCCCGCGCTTGCTTCAGCAGCGAACCGCCGGCCTTCTTCTCGCGCGCGGCGCGGATGAAGCCGACGAACAGCGGATGGCCCTCGCGCGGGGTGGACAGGAACTCCGGGTGCGCCTGGCAGGCCAGGAACCACGGGTGCGCGGCGCGGGGCAGCTCGACCACTTCCACCAGGGTGTCGTCCATGGACTTGCCGGAGATCACCAGGCCGGCGTCCTCCAGCTGGGTGCGGTAGCGGTTGTTGAACTCGTAGCGATGGCGATGGCGCTCGGCGACCACGTCCTTGCCATACAGCTCGCGCGCCAGGGTGCCGGGCTTGAGCCGCTGTTCCTGCAGGCCCAGGCGCATGGTGCCGCCCAGGTCGGACTTCTCGTCGCGCTTCTCGACCTCGCCGGTGGTGGTGCGCCATTCGGTGATCAGGCCGATCACCGGGTGCGGGCACTGCTTGTCGTTCTCGGTGCTGTTGGCGCCGTCCAGCCCGGCCACGTGGCGGGCGTAATCCACCACCGCCGCCTGCATGCCGTAGCAGATGCCGAAATACGGCACGCCATGCTCGCGGGCGTAACGCGCGGTGAGCACCTTGCCCTCGAAGCCGCGGTCACCGAAGCCGCCGGGCACCAGGATGCCGTCGACGTCGCCAAGCAGCTCGCCGGCGCCGGCTTCCACGTCCTGCGATTCCAGCCACTTCAGGTTGACCCGGGTGCGCTGGCGCAGGCCGCCATGGCGCAGGGCCTCGCCGACCGACTTGTAGGCGTCCTTGTGGTCCACGTACTTGCCGACCACGGCAATGGTGACCTCGTCGACCGGGTTGACGGTCGCGTCGACCGCGTCCTCCCACTCGGACAGGTCCGCGGGCCGCTGCGGCTGCAGGCGCAGGCGCTCGGCGACCAGCGCGTCCAGGCCCTGGGCGTGCAGTTCCAGCGGCAGCTTGTACAGCACGTCCACGTCCTGGACCGAGACCACCGCGCGCTCGGGCACGTTGGTGAACAGCGCGATCTTGCGACGTTCGCCATCCGGCAGCGGCTGCTCGGAACGGCACAACAGCACGTCCGGCTGGATGCCGATCGAACGCAGCTCCTTGACCGAGTGCTGGGTCGGCTTGGTCTTCAGCTCGCCGGCGGCGGCGATCCACGGCACCAGGGTCAAGTGCATGAACAGCGCCTTGTCCGGACCGCGCTCGGCGCGGATCTGGCGGATCGCCTCCAGGAACGGCAGCGACTCGATGTCACCCACGGTGCCGCCGATCTCGACCAGGGCCACGTCGTAGCCTTCGGTGGCCTCGTCGATGCAGCGCCGGATCTCGTCGGTGATGTGCGGGATCACCTGCACGGTCGCGCCCAGGTAGTCGCCGCGGCGCTCCTTGCGGATCACCGCCTCGTAGATCCGGCCGGTGGTGACCGAATTGCGGCGGCTCAGGCGGGTGCGCACGAAGCGCTCGTAGTGGCCC
>JAEWAG010000260.1 GCA_023391775.1 Pseudomonadota bacterium
GCAGGACCGGCGCGATGGCCGGGGCGGTGACGGGCGGGCGGGCCGGCTGCGCCATGGCCGTCGCTCAGCCGCGCAACACGGCGCCGTCCAGTGCGGCGCGGATCGGGGTGGGTCGCTCCAGGCCGCCGGTCTCTCCTTCCACCACGCCGTCGATCCCGTCCAGCAGGGCCGGATCAAGCTCGTCGCGGGCATAGGCCGGGGGCTGGCCGGCGAGATTGGCGCTGGTGGAGACGAGGGCGCCGCCGAAGGCGTCGCACAGGGCCGAGACGACTGGATGGTCGCTGACCCGCACGGCGAGGCTGCGGTGCCTGCCGGTGACCCACGGCGGGGCTTCCGGCGTGCACGGGATCGCCCAGGTGTTCGGGCCGGGCCAGCTGGCAGCGACCTCGGTCATGCGGCCTGCGGGCAGGCTGGCCAAGTCCAGCCACGGCCGCACCGCCTCCAGCCCGGCGGCGACCACGATCAGGCCCTTGTCCACCGGCCGCTGCTTGATCCGCAGCAGGCGCAGCACCGCGGCCTCGTTGCGCGGGTCGCAGCCCAGGCCCCACACGGCCTCGGTGGGGTAGGCGATCACGCCGCCGCGGCGCACCAGGTCGACGGCGGAAGCGATGTCCAGGGAGATTTCCATGGGCGGCGATGGTAGTACGCGCCGCCGGTTCCGGGCATGAAGGCGGCTCCCGGAAACAGGCAGGCCCGCGCGGGGCGGGCCTGTCGTCGGGATCCGGCACCAGGGCCGCGGACTCAGAACGGCGGTGCGTCGTCGGCGGTGGCCGCGGTCTTCTTCGCCGGCGCCTTCCTGGCGGTGGTCTTCCTGGTCGCCTTCTTGGCGGTCTTCTTTGCCGGTGCCTTCTTCGCGGGCGCCTTCTTGGCAGGTGCTTCCTTGGCCGCTGCCTTCTTCGCCGGGGCCTTCTTCGCACCGAAGCCACGGCGTGCCGGCTTGCCGGTCTCGGCCAGCAGCTGCTGCACTTCCTCGAGCGTCAGCGACGCCGGCTCTCGATCCTTGGGGATCTTGCCGTTGAGCTTGCCGTCGCTGATGTACGGGCCGAAGCGGCCGTTGAGCACCTGGATGTCGCTGCCCTCGAACTCCTTGATGATCCGGTTGCGCGCGATCTCCTCCTTCTCCTCGATCAGCTCCACCGCCCGCGCCAGGTCGATCTTGTACGGGTCGTCCTCCTTCTTCAGCGAGGCGTAGGTGCTGCCGCGCTTGGCGAACGGACCGAAGCGGCCGACGCCGACGCTCACCGGCTGGCCATTGCTCTCGCCCAGCATGCGCGGCATGTCGAACAGCTTCAGCGCATCCTCCAGCGAGATCGAGTAGATGCTCTGCCCCGGCTGCAGCGACGCGAACTTCGGCTTCTCCTCGTCATCGACCGTGCCGATCTGCACCATCGGGCCGAAGCGGCCGATGCGCGCGCTGACTTCCTTGCCGGACTTCGGGTCCACGCCCAGCACGCGGGCGCTGCCGGCGTCGGTGCGGTCCAGCGACTGCTTCTTGTCCTCGACCAGTTCCTTGAACGGGCTCCAGAACTTCTCCATCACCGGCACCCACTCGGCCTCGCCGCGGGAGACGGCGTCCAGCTCGTCCTCCATGCGCGCGGTGAAGTCGTAGTCCACGTAGCGGGTGAAGTGCCCGGACAGGAACTTGCTCACCGCCCGGCCCACGTCGGTGGGCTTGAACGCGCGGCCTTCCATCTCGGTGTACTTGCGGAACAGCAGGGTCTGGATGATCGAGGCGTAGGTTGACGGACGGCCGATGCCGTACTCCTCCAGCGCCTTGACCAGCGCCGCTTCGGTGAAGCGCGGCGGCGGCTGGGTGAAGTGCTGGTCGGCGTGGATGCGGTCCAGCGGCACGCGCTCGCCCGGCTTGAGCGGCGGCAGCTTGCGGCCCTCGTCCTCGTCCTCGGCGGTCTTCGTGTCCTTGCCTTCCTCGTACACGGCGAGGAAGCCGGGGAACACCACGGTGGTGCCGCTGGCGCGGAACACATGGTCGCTGCCGGCGGCCAGGTCGACCGAGACGGTGTTGAGCGTGGCCGGGACCATCTGGCTGGCCACGGCGCGCTTCCCCACCAGTTCGTAGAGCCTGCGCTCGTCGTCGGTGAGGAAGCGGGCGACCGAGCCCGGGGTACGCAGCGCCGAGGTCGGGCGGATCGCCTCGTGCGCTTCCTGGGCGTTCTTGGACTTGGTCTGGTAGGTGTTCGGCTTGTCCGGCACCGAGGCGGTGCCGTAGTCGCGGGCGATCACGTCGCGGATCTCGGCAACGGCCTCCTGCGACAGGTTCACCGAGTCGGTGCGCATGTAGCTGATCAGGCCGACCGTGCCCTCGTCGCCCAGGGTCACGCCCTCGTACAGCTTCTGCGCCACCTGCATGGTCTTGCGGGTGGTGAAGCCGAGCTTGCGCGAGGCTTCCTGCTGCAGGGTGGAGGTGGTGAACGGCGGCGCCGGGCGGCGCTTGCGCTCCTTGCTGGCCACGTCGGTGACATGCAGCGCGCCGGCGGCGGCCTGCTGGATGCGCAGGCGCGCGGCCTCGGCGGACTCGCCGTCGGTGATGGTGAACTGCTCGAACTTCTGCCCGTCCAGCTTCACCAGCTTGGCCGAGAACGGCTGCGCGGCGTGCGCCAGCTCGGCGCCGATGCTCCAGTACTCGCGGGCCTTGAACGCCTCGATCTCCTCCTCGCGCTCGACGATCATGCGCAGCGCCGGGGACTGCACGCGGCCGGCCGACAGGCCCGGCTGCACCTTGCGCCACAGCACCGGGGAGAGGTTGAAGCCGACCAGGTAGTCCAGCGCGCGGCGCGCCTGCTGGGCGTCGACCAGCGGCTCGGCGATGGTGCGTGGCTGGCCCATGGCTTCCTTGATCGCGCGCGGGGTGATCTCGGTGAACACCACCCGGCGCAGCGGCTTGTCCGCCAGCAGCCCGCGCTCGCGCAGGATCTCGGCGATGTGCCAGCTAATCGCCTCGCCCTCGCGGTCCGGGTCGGTGGCCAGCCAGATGTCGTCCGCCGCCTTGGCCGCCTTGGCGATGGCCTCGACGTGCTTCTCGTTCTTCTCGATCAGGTCGTAGCGCATGGCGAAGCCACGTTCCGGGTCCACGGCGCCTTCCTTGGGCACCAGGTCGCGGACGTGCCCGTAGGAGGCCAGGACGGTGAAGTCCTTGCCGAGGTACTTGTTGATCGTCTTGGCCTTGGCGGGCGACTCGACGATGAGAAGGTGCTTGGGCATGTGTGCAACCGGAATGGGGGATGGTCCAACGGGACCGGAACGTGCGCGGGAAGACGTGAAGATCGTGTTCCCCATAGATGCCGACGCCCGGGGGTTGGACCCCCGGGCGCCGGCCAGCTTTCTATTTATAGGTGAATCATGGCGGCGCCGGGCCTGTCAAGCCAGCCGCCGCGGGGGCCGGTTCAGCTGGCCAGCGAGGCTAGCACCCCGATCATGGCCACCATCATCACCAGCAGGCCGACCACCAGCAGTCCGCCGAGCGCCAGCACCACGATGGTGACCGTGCCCAGCTCGCGGCGCTGCCACTCCGGATGCTCGGTGAAGGCCCACTTGTCCACCACCAGGGTGTCGCAGAGCATGTCGTGCAGGCCCTGCTTGCGCTCGGTGAAGGCCGCCATCAGGTAGCCGATGCACAGGATCAGGCCGCTGAGCAGGGCGGCGAAGTAGCGGCCGACCGCGCGCAGCAGGCTGATCCGCGCGCCGTCCGTGCGAACCACCTTGATGCCGACCGCCATCTTGCCCAGGGTGGCCTGGTTGCGGGAGGCGTGGAAGCCGGCGTAGTAGGCGGCGGTGATCGCCAGCGACACCAGCTGGACGACCGCCTGCAGCAGGAACGCGGCACCGGCCCCGGCATCGCCGGACAGCAGGGCCACGCCGAGCACCGCACCCAGCAGCCCGCCGATGACGGCACCCACCACGCCCACGATCAGGCTGTCGATCAGGTAGGCGGCCACCCGCTTCCAGAAGCCCGCCAGCACCACCTCGCCGCCCACCTGCACGCCCCAGGCACCGGCATCGACGCTGGCGGCGGGGGCGGTGTACGGGGACTGCGGCGCGGCCGCTTCGGGGGTGGTCCAGGACGAGGTGGCGGCAGTTGCCGGCTCCACGGCCCAGCCGGCGGCGGTGGCCGCGGCAGGCGGAGCCGGCTCGGTGGCGGCGGGAGACGGGGCGGCCGGTTCCCGGGTCCATGGACTGGCCGCTTCGACCGGTGCCGGCG
>JAEWAG010000261.1 GCA_023391775.1 Pseudomonadota bacterium
CCTCGCGTCCCTGGTCGTGCCAGTAGTTGCCCTGGTTGACCAGCTGCTGGGTGGCCGACGGCGACTGCGCCAGCGCGGGGACGGCCAGCACCGACAGACCGATGAGGCAGAGCGGTTTCAGCGTTTCACGGAACATGGCGTACTCCAGGCGGGCTGCAGGCGCCCGTCGGCGGAAATGCGGTAGCGGCGGTCCAGCCAGCCCTTGCCGAACAGCAACAGGCAGCGGTCGTAATAGGTCAGTGCATCGGCGGCCGGGCCCGAGGACGGCACCAGCGCGGCCTGGGCGCGCACCAGGGCCGGCTGCCCCAGCGCGCTCAGGTAGGGCAGCAGGGCGGCGGCGAAACCGGGTGGTGGCGTGCCCACGCCAACGCCGTTGCGCACGTCCACCCGCTCGGCGAACGCGCCCTGCGCACGCAGCATGCGCAACGGACCGGAAAGCGCCTCGAGCATCGGCTTGCGCAGCGGGTCGGCGGCATCGGTCATGCCGGCCCACAGGTAGGTGCGGATGGCGTCGTAGCTGCCCATCGGGCCCTTGTCCGGGTCGATCACGAAGCTGCGCCCGTTCCAGCGGGTCCAGTCCGGGGCGAAGCCATTGGGCGCGGCCTGGCGCATCAGTTCGACGCTGCGCTCGGCCAGGCGCTTCCAGGGGCCGGCCGGTTCCAGCGCGGCGAAACGGCGGAACACGAACAGCGGCAGGTAGCAGGGATTGAGCAGCCAGCCGTTGCCGTGCACGTAACCCTGGTTGCCCGGCAACAGCATCGGGCCGAAGCCGGGCAGCTCGACAATCTCGGCCTTGCGCATCAGGGCCAGGATCTGGCGCCCGGCCTGGGTGAAGCCCGGGCGGTTCCACAGGCGCCCCGCCTCCACCAGCGCATAGGCAATCCACAGTTCGCCGTCGGACGCGGTGTTGTGGTCCAGCACCCGCCAGCGGCCATCCGGCGAGCGGCCCCATAGCCAGGCCGGCAGGTTGAGGTCGGCGCGGCCGTTGCTGAGGTGGCGCCGGGTCCAGGCCAGGATCCGCTCGAACAGGAACGGGTCGTTGTCCACCAGGGCGAAGAACAGGCCGTAGGACTGCGACTCGGAGGTGCTGCGCAGGTCGGGGTTGACGAAGTCGACGACCCGGCCGTTTTCCTCGATGTGGCGGTCGACAAACTGCCGCCACTCCTTCCACGGCCCCAGGCACGGCCCGGACGCGGCCGCCAGCGCGGTGGCCGGCATGGCGCCAGCCAGGGCGGCGGCCAGCAGCAGGCGCAGTGCGCCACGCCGCGACGGATCGGGTCCCCTCACTGCGTCCATGCTCAGTCGGCAGCCTTCAGCCTGGCCGCGGCACGACGCCGCAGCAGCCAGCGCGCGACCAGGGCCAGCAGCAGGCTGACCACGCACACCAGCACCGCCAGCCACAGCGGGTGGTTGCCGAAGAACCAGCGCATCGCGGTCAGCGGCGGCAGCTTGCCGACGTGGTAGGTCTGGTTGCCGGCCATGCTCAGCAGCTTGTCCCGCTGCAGCAGCACCCCGCTGCCCTGGAAGGCGGCCAGCCGCGCCGGGTCGAACCACGCCTCGAACAGGCGCCCGGCCTGGGCCGGATCGTCGGCCAGCAGAGCGACCACGCTGCGGCGCGCGCGCAGCGGCGATTCGAAGCCCATCAGCAGCACGTCGCCGGCCTCCGGGCGCACCGCCACCTCGGCGGTGGTCGGCAGGTCGGTGCGGCGCGCGTCCGGCGAGAAGAAGAACGGCATGTTGCGCTCGAGCCAGTCGGTCAGCGCGAACTTGCGGGTCTCACTGCCCTCGCCCACCGGCAGGTGCTCGGCCCAGCGGGTGAACAGCGGCTGCGAACGGCGCGAGCCCAGCACCAGCAGGTCGCGGTCGGCGAACTGTTCCACCTGGCCGGCCTGGATGACCCGCGCACGCAGCGCCGGGAAGCCGGTGGAGGCGCCCATGCGGCCGAACATGGCCAGCATGTTGGCCACGTCGTCGGCGGAGGCGTTGTCCGGCATCACCACCGCGGTGTCGGCCAGGTCGGCCAGGCGCGTGAATGGGAAGCCGGCGTTGCCGAAGGCGGCCAGGTTGGGCATCGCGATGAAATGCGGGAAGCCGCTGACGTCGATGGTCGAGTCGCCGTCGATGGCCGCCGACACGTCCGGGAAGGTGTTCTTGCACGCCTCGGCGACCGGGCGGTCGAAGAAGAAGTGGAAGCGCAGCTGGCTGTTGGCCGAGAACGGCCCGGTCGGCAGCAGCAGCGGCTGCTCGATCGGCATGCGCCCGCGGGCGCGCATGTCGTGCCAGAACTGCACCGGCCCCGAGCGCGCGTAGGGGCGGCCGTCCAGCGGCAGCGTGGTGACGAAGGCGTCGTTGATGCTGACGTTCATCGCCGACTTGTTGGTGTCTTCCGGCACCGTGTAGCGGTAGCGCAGGTTCACCGGGATGCCGTCGCTCTCCCACACGAACAGGTCCGGCGGCAGCTGCAGGCCGATGCGGATCAGGTCCGGGTGGTAGCCACGCACGTTGAGCGCGTTGGCGTCCGGGACCAGCTCGTCGAAGCGCACCGGGCGGTCGGTGGGCAGCCAGTTGGGGGCGTCATACGGCTTGCGCGCGGCGGCCTCGCTGAACTCGCGGATCGGCGCCACCTCGCCGGCCAGCGGCGTGCCCAGGGCCATGGCACTGGCGGCGATGCGAAGCTCTTCCTCGTCACGGCCCAGCACCAGCAGCAGCTTGCCGTTGGGGTCCTGCGGGTGGGTGACCATGGCGATGGTGGGGCCGCTGACGTCCGGCAGCTCCACGCCGGGCGGCGGGTTGCGCGGGGTGGCCATCACCACCGCGTTGCCCTGGACCGGCAGCATGTCGGTGTAGGTCGGGAACAGCGCGCCGCGGTAGCCGGCCTTGGCGCCGAACCAGGAGGCGGCGATGCCTGCCGCCTGCAGGGTCCCGGCCGACGGCTGCCCGGCGAACACGAACGGCAGCTCCAGCCGCGCGGTGTCGCGCGGGTCGAAGAACGGCAGCGGCAGCAGCGACAGGTCGTTGGCCAGCTGCAGCGGCGCCCAGGCCAGCTCGACGTAGCTGCCGCGGTCGATGTTGGCCCACAGGCTGGTGTGGTCCGGGTCCTCGCAGTCGCGGGTGTAGTGGCCGATCAGCTGCAGGTTGATCCAGTTGTGGTCCACGAACAGGCGCGGGTCCAGTTCGATGTCGCGTTCCAGCTGCTTGCCGCCGTCCTCCACCGGCACCGGCACGGTGGCGGCGGTGACGCCGTTGACGGTGACCTTCAGGTGCGAGAGATCCGGCAGCAGCGAGGGCGAGTAGCTGTACTTCAGGTGCAGGGTGGCGCGCTGGATGACCTGGTCACTGCGCACCGGGAACGGCACGCCGGCCGTGCCCTGGATGCCGCGCAGGGTGATCTCGTAGTCGATGCCCAGCTGGCGCAGGGTGGCGCGGCTCTGGCGCAGGTCCTGCCCCGCCGGCAGCAGGACCGCCGCGTCGCCGGGCACCGGCGCGGGCGTGGCCACGGACGGGTCCTGCGCATGGGCGAGGCCGATGGCGAAAGCGAGGGCGAAGGCGGCCGGGGTTCTCAGGCGCATGCGGGAACCGGTTGGGTTGAAAAGGGAACGGATGCGGGTGCTCATGCGTTGTCTCCGGCGCGCGGGCGGCGGAAGCCTTCGCGGCTGCTGCTGGCGATATGCCGGCCCAGCGCCACGAAGCCACGCACGCTGGCGCGCATGACGCCGCCGAGCGAGCCCAGGAAGGTGTCGCGGTCGTGGTGGCCCCACTGCGACATCCACAGGTCGGCGCGGGCGAAGGTCGAGGCCACCAGCCAGCGCTCCTGCTCGAGGTTCAGTTCGGCGAATTCGATGCTCAGGCCCTGGTCGTCGCGGTCGTGGCGCACCACGGCCGGCAGGCGGTGGCTGCGGCCACGGTGGCCCAGCTCGATGTGCACCTCCGTGCCCGGTGCCACCGGGTACGCCTCGTCCGGGCGCAGGGCCATGCCGCCGGTGGAGAAGTCCCCGGTATGGCAGGGCACTGCGGTGCCGTCCGGCAGGTGCAGCACCGCCGGCATGCGCAGCGGAACGCGATGGGCGCGGCGCACCTGGCGCTGTTCGCTGCAGGTGGCGATGGTCGCGCCGAGGATCATCATGTTGTAGGCGGTCCAGCCCAGGTTGAGCCACAGCGTCTGCACCTCGCCCTCGGAACTGCCGAAGGCCAGGCGCATCAGCCCGGCGACCATGCCGGTGAGGTTGAGCAGCAGCAGGAACAGGTAGGGCTTGGCGATCTGGGTGTCGAAGTAGCTGCGCTGGACCAGGCCGCCCTTGGCGGTGACGTTGAACTTGCCCAGCTTGGGGTTGATCACCGCCATGGTGGTGGGCAGCAGGATGTACCAGGCCAGGGTGGTCTCGTAGACCTCGTTCCACAGCAGGCTGCGGTGCCGTCCCTGCACGCGCAGGTTGGTCAGGCCGGACTGCAGGATGTGCGGCAACGCGTAGGCCAGGATCATCAGGGCCGAGGCGTGGATGACGTGCGCGCCGAACAGCAGGAAGGCCAGCGGCGCGGTCAGGAAGATGATCCGCGGCAGGCCGTAGAAGAAGTGGATCATCGCGTTGGTGTAGCAGAGCCGCTGCGCCAGCTTCAGCCCGCGGGCGAACATCGGGTTGTCCACGCGGAAGATCTGGGCCATGCCGCGCGCCCAGCGGATGCGCTGGCCCACGTGCGCCGACAGGCTCTCGGTGGCCAGGCCGGCCGCCTGCGGGATCGGGATGTAGGCGCTGTCGTAACCGCGCTGGTGCAGGCGGATGGCGGTGTGCGCGTCCTCGGTCACCGTCTCCACGGCCACCCCGCCGATCTCCTCCAGCGGGGCGCGCCGGATCACCGCGCAGGAACCGCAGAAGAAGGTCGCGTTCCAGACGTCGTTGCCGTCCTGCAGCAGGCCGTAGAACAGCTCGCCCTCGTTGGGCACCTTGCCGAAGGTGTCGAGGTTGCGCTCGAACGGGTCCGGCGAGAAGAAGTAGTGCGGGGTCTGGACCACGGCCAGCTTCGGGTCGCGCACCAGGCCGCCCATGGCCACCTGCAGGAACGAGCGCGACGGCATGTGGTCGCAGTCGAAGATGGCCACGAACTCGCTGGAAGTCTTCTTCAGCGCGGCATTGATGTTGCCGGCCTTGGCGTGGCTGTTGTTGGTGCGGGTCAGGTACTTCACGCCGGCCTGCTCGCAGAACTCGCGCAGCTCTTCGCGACGCCCGTCATCGAGCACGTAGACGTTGAGCTTGTCCTCCGGCCAGTCCAGCACCGAGGCGGCCAGCACGGTGGTGCGCACCACCGCCAGCGGCTCGTTGTAGGTGGGGATGAACACGTCCACCGTCGGCCACAGCGACTGGTCCTCCGGCAGCGGCACCGGCTTGCGGTTCAGCGGCCAGGCCACCTGGAAGTAGCCGAACACCAGCACCACGAAGGCGTACAGCTCGGCCACCACCAGGCCGACGCCCAGGGTCAGGTCGACCAAACTGCTGACGCCCATGGTTTCGGTCAGGCGCCACCAGATGTAGCGCGTGGACATGGTCAGCGACAGGCCCATCAGGGCCAGCACCACCAACCGGCTGGAACTTCGCCGCAGCAGCAGGGCCGCCACGAACACCGCCGCCGAAAGCAGGAACTGGTGTTTCAGGTCCAGTGGCACGGTGGCGACGAAGCCGATCAGCAGCAGGCCACCCAGGCACAGCACCAGCACCGCGAGTTTCTCGAGCAGGGTGCTTCCACCCCCGTTGTTCCCCAACCCCATTGCCTCTCCTTCGCGATGCGTCCCGGCCGCCCCGGCCCCGGTGTGGTGGTGGGCGCCAGGCGCCCGTGCACGGCTCTTCAGGAACCGCGCAGCCGCCGCAGCGGGCTTTCAGTACCGGGCGTGCCGCCCTCGCCGGCGAGGCGGTCGAACAACTGCTGCAACGGCGTGCGCGCCGGCGCCGGCGGATTGCGCAACACCCGCATGGCCGGCGGTGCGGCAGCCGGCGCCTGGG